>DATFDC010000289.1:0-4505 GCA_035252415.1 Solirubrobacteraceae bacterium | reverse complement strand
TGAAGCGGTGGGCCATATCCCGCACGCCGGCGGCCGCAGCCGCTCCCAGGGCGGCGCGCCCGGCCTTCAGGTCCGCCATTCGCATCGCGG
The DNA here is from genome assembly GCA_035252415.1 of Solirubrobacteraceae bacterium. Lineage (GTDB taxonomy): Bacteria > Actinomycetota > Thermoleophilia > Solirubrobacterales > Solirubrobacteraceae > Palsa-465. The sequence continues at coordinate 4,415 of DATFDC010000289.1, read as the reverse complement.
CGGCGAGGGGCGGCGGCGCCTCGGGCACCTCGCGCAGGTACTCGCGCAGGTGGCGGGCGAGGTCGTCGAGCGAACGGCAGGCCGGCGTGACGTCGACGAACCGGAACAGGGCGGCGCGGAGCTGCCGGTCGGCCGAAGCGAGGTCCATCGCTCGCTGATCGATCGCGCGCAGGGGATGCCGAGCGCTCGAGGGGAACGCGGAGGCGAGGTCGGTGCCGATCTCGCGGATCGATCGCTCGAGGTCGTCCTCGTTGACCGCCACGCCCCCGTGAGCCATCGTCCCGCTCACCACCGCACTACAGGATGTTGACCGCGCGGGCGACGACCAGGCCCACCGTGACCAGCGAGGCGACCGACTGCGCGCTCATCAGCCACTTGGCCGTCGGGGTCAGCGGCATCGTGTCGGTGGGGCTGAAGGCGGTCGCGTTCGTGAGCGAAACGTACAGGTAGTCGATCAGGCGGGGTGTCCAGTTCTTCGGCGCCCAGCGCGGATCTGACATCTGCGGGAACAGGAAGTCGGGGAAGTCCCGCTCGTGGCGGGCGCGGGCGGCCGGACCGCCCCGGTCGATCTCCCAGTACCACAGCCCGAACAGCAGCACGTTCGTGCACCACAGGACGATTCCGGACAGGATCAGCTGATGCCCATTCTGCTGACCGGCGTGAAGCAGCCGGTTGGACAGCCGCACGAGCGCGACGATGTTCGCTGCGCTGACGAACGCGATCATCGCGATCGCCGCGTGCCGGCGAAACCGCGAGTGGCGCACGTTTGGATGCGGGGAGACGATCACCAGCCCGACCAGCAGCCCGCCCTCGAGCGCCGGAAGCAGCCAGTTCGGCCCGACGCTGACCTGCTCTGAGAGCGAGAGCTGCAGCGCGATCGCACAGGCGACGACGAGCTGGGGCTCCCAGAACGGCAGCCACCGCTCAACCATGCCAAGGAATCCGCCGCGCGCTCGGCCCGGCGTCCGTCGGAGCTCCTCGCTACGGTCCATGTGCGTCCGGATAGTGGCACGCCCCGTGAGCCGTGCCCACTACGCCCTGTCGATGAAACGCCTGGTTCTGCTCCCACTGGTCGTGCTGCTCGCCGCGTGCGGGAGCTCGGGCGGCGCGTCCACGTCGACGAACGCGGCGGCCGGCACGGCCACGACGACCGCGCCGCAGACGACCAGCGCCACCACAACCACCACCACCACGAGCACGAGCACGACCGCAACCGCGCCCACGACCGCGGCCGCCGACCGGTCGCCGTGCCGGGCGGCGAACCTGTCGCTGTCCTTCCTCGGCCAGCAGGGCGGGATGGGCCACGGCGAGATCGGCTTCAGGCTGCGCAACACGGGCTCCGCGAGCTGCCGCACCTACGGCTATCCGGGAATCCTGTTCCTGGGCCGGCACGGCGGCGCGTTGCCGACGATCCCGCACCACACGACCAATGACTTCTTCGGGTCAACGCCCTCTGTCCATCTCGTGATCGCCCCGGGGGCCAGCGCCTCGTTCCGGCTCGACGTCGGCCACGGCGTGGCCACGGCGAACGGCTGCGCCACCGCCTACGGGCTCCAGGTCATCCCGCCCGACGACACGGCCACGCTGCGCACGACGATCCCGAACGGCTCCTACGAGTGCCGGGACGCGAACGTGTCCCCGCTGCGCGCCGGGACCTCGGCCTACCCGTAGGAGGCGCGCGAAGAGGTCAGGCCTCGCGTGCGGCCAGCCAGCGCGGGCCGTGCTCGAGCGCCCGGGTGATCTCCTCGGCGGGCACCGCGCGGGAGAAGTGGAAGCCCTGGGCCAGGCCGCAGCCCAGACGGCTGAGCTCACGGACGTGATCGGGGGTCTCGACGCCCTCGGCGACCACGTCGAGCGACAGGGCGCGGGACATCGCGATGATCGTCTCGGTGATCGCGGTGTCCCGCGACTCCGATCCGAGCCCGTCGACGAACGAGCGGTCGACCTTGAGCACGTCGAGCGGGAGCCGGGTCAGGTAGCTGAGCGACGAGTAGCCGGTGCCAAAGTCGTCCAACACCAGGCGGACCCCCAGAGCCTTCAGAGCCTGGAGCACCTCCCCGAGCCCCTCGGCGTCGCGGACCATCACGGTCTCGGTGATCTCGAGGCTGAGGCAGGCTGGATCGAGCCCGGTGCTCCGCAGGACGGATTTGACCACGTCGGGGAGCGAGCGGCGAACCTGGACGGCCGACAGGTTGACCGACATCGTGAGCGGCGCGGCGTCGGGACGGCCCTTGTACCACTGGGCCGCCTGGCGGCAGGCGTGCTCGAGCACCCAGCGGCCGATCGGCTCGATCAGCCCGTTCTCCTCGGCGATCGGGATGAACTCCGACGGCGGGACCTCGCCGCGCTGCGGGTGGCGCCAGCGCAGCAGCGCCTCGACGCCGACGATCGAGAAGTTGCGCAGCGACACCACGGGCTGGTACTCGAGCCGCAGCTCGCCTCGCTCGATCGCCCGCCGCAGGTCGTTCTCAACCCGCAGGCGCTCGATCGCGCGGCCGCGCATGCCCTCGTCGAACACCTCATAGCGCGCCCGGCCGCGGTCCTTGGCCCGGTACATCGCGGCGTCGGCGTCCCGAGTCAGCTCGTCGGCCCGCTCGCCGCCGCGGGCCAGCGCGATGCCGATGCTGGTGGTCACGAAGTGCTCTGAGCCCGACAGCACGAACGGCCGGGCGAAGATCGCCGCGATCCGCTCGGCGGTCTCGATCGCGTCGCGCTCGGAGGCGATGTCCTCGAGCAGGACCCCGAACTCGTCGCCCCCGAACCGAGCCACGGTGTCGCTCGAGCGCAGCGCCTGACGCAGACGCGGGGCGGCCGCGGTGAGCAGCTCGTCGCCCACGTGGTGACCGAGGCTGTCGTTGACCAGCTTGAAGTGGTCGAGGTCGAGGAACAGAATCGCGCACAGCGACTCGGCGCGTCCGAGGCGAGCCAGGGCGTGCTCGAGGCGGTCGACGAACAGCACGCGGTTGGGCAGGCCGGTGAGCGGATCGTGTACGGCCTGCTCGCGGATCGAGTCCTCGATCGCCTGGCGCTCGATCGCGTCGGCGAGAACGTTGGCCAGGGCCTGGAGGAAGTCGATGTCGCCCGGTGCGAAGCTCCGTGGCGCCATCGACTGGACGACGAGGACGCCGAACGCCTCACGGGAGCGGCCTTCGATCTTGACCGACAGCCCGGCCCCGGTCCGGCGCTCGCCGTAGCGCGGCTGGGCGAATCGCGTCTCCGTGTCCCAATCCTCGACGATCACCGGAGCGCCCGTGAGCAGCGTGTAGCCCGCCTGCGAGCCCTCGCCGGCCGGATAGCGGAGCGTGCCGAACTCGGATTCCGTCCAGCCGATCCCGGCCTGGAGCACCAGCGCGTTCTCGTCGGGCTGGAGCTCCCAGACCGCCGCGAGCTCGACGCCGAGCATCTGAGATGCGCTGCTCACCGCCTCGTGCATCAAGTCCACGGTGCTCGCGCCCTCGAGCGCGTGCTCGCCGAGGAGGGCGACGGCGGCCTGCTGGGCCGCGCGGCGCTCGAGCTCGGCCTCGAACTGCTTTCGCTCGGTGACGTCGGACAGCACGCCGTGCCAGCGCAGCTCGCCGTTCTCATCGTGGGTCAGCACGGCGTCGTCGCGAATCCAGACCACCCGCCCGTCCCGGTGGATCATCCGGTACTCGAGCGCGGGGCTATCGGGATCGGCGCCGATCAGCGACTCCTCGCGCGCCACCACCCACTGGCGGTCGTCCGGGTGCAGCCGGGCGAGCCAGAGCTCGGGATCGGCGCACCACTCCGCGGGCGTGTAGCCGAGGATCTGCTCGATCTGAGGGCTGACGTAGCTCCAGGACCCGGTCTCGCCGGCATCGGCGACGTAGACGATCGCCGGGACGCGCGCGAGCAGTTCGGAATAGCCGGCGCCGGCCGTCTCCCCGGTCTCCCGCTCGCCGTCATGCGCACCGGGCATGCCGCCGCTGTCGTTGTCCCCGACCATGTCCCCTGCTAATCGGCAGAACCGCGCGAGATCCGTACCCGCGTCGAAGAGCCCTGTCTGAGTTGTTACACGACCTCGAGGGCCTCGAAGCGGGATACGCCGTCTCCCGCGTGCTCGACCGCCTGGCCGCCCTCGACCAGCAGATCGAGGTGACCGAGCACCTCCGACAGCGTCAGGTAGGCCTGGGTGACCGCGACGTTTCCCCACATTTGCAGGGCAATCTCGTATGCCGTGAGAGGCTGGGGGCCCAGGATCTGGTGGACCCGCGCCGCGCGTCGGCGGTGCATCCGAAGCCGCTCGTCGATCAACTCGGCGTGTTCCAGGACCGGGTCTCCATGCCCGGGCAGGATCAGGCGGGCCGGCATCTCCCGGGTTGCCCGCAACGAGTCGATGTACTGGAGCAGCGCGCGAGGCCGCGGTTCCGAGGGGCCGTCGAGCGGCCGCGAGACCA
>DATFDC010000288.1:0-10346 GCA_035252415.1 Solirubrobacteraceae bacterium | reverse complement strand
AGCTCGCGTGCGGCGCGGTAGCGCGGATCGTCGAGCTCGCCGGTGGCCCGGCCGCTCCCGCCGGAGTCGTACTTGCCGGTGAGCACGCCTCCGGCCATCACATACGAGGCGACCAGTCCGGCGCCCGAGGCTTTGAGCGCGGCGGTCATCTCTGCGCCCTCCACCCAGTCGCGGCTGACCAGGCTGTAGGGGAGCTGGGCCGCGCACGGCGCTGGGATGCCCTGCTCCTCGGCGGCCAGGATCGCCTCCATGAACGGACGCGCCTCCCAGTTGACGATGCCCCAGGCTCGCGCCTTGCCGGCGGTGATCAGCTCGCCGACCGCGGCGACCATGTCGGGGACGGCGAGGCCGTCCGGGGGCGGGTTGGCGTAGATCAGATCGACGTACTCGAGGCCCATACGATCGAGCGATCCGTCGAGTTCGGCGGCGGCGCTCTGCCCGGGCCAGAACTCCCACCAGAGCTTGTTGGCCACGACGGTGTCTGCGCGCTCCCACCCGGCCGCGCGGAACAGCTCGCCGAACAGCACCTCGGAATAGCCGGTGCGCATCGGCGCGGTGCCGGTCTCATCGTCGTAGCGGGCGTCGTCGAGGAAGTTGAAGCCGTGGTCGCGCGCGGCGCGCATCACGGCCAGCCCATCCTCGCGCGGGATGCGCTCGAACGTCCGCCACGAGCCCAGCGATAGCCGCGAGACCTTAAGCTCCGACCGGCCCAGGGGGAGCCGCGGCATCCCGGCACGCTCAGGGGGCAAGCCGCTCCACCTTCCAGCCCCCGCCCGAGGCGGGCATGTACACGAGCCGGTCGTGCATGCGACTGATCCGGTGCTGCCAGAACTCGAACCGCTCGGGCTCCACGCGATAGCCGCCCCAGGAGTCGCTGACCGGAATCTCGCCGCTTGGCGGGTAGCGGCCCGCGAGCTCACCGGCACGTTCCTCGAGCCACTCGCGGCTGGGGATCGGCTGGCTCTGCGGCGAGGCGAGCGCGCTCAGCTGGCTGCCGCGGCCGCGGCTGTGGGCGTACGCAACCGACTCCTCGCGCGTGGTGCGCGCCACCGGTCCTTCGATCCTGACGACCCGGCCCAGTGGCTCCCAATGGAACATCAGAGACGCGCGGGGATTGGCCGCCAGCTCGCGCCCCTTGCGGCTCTCGTAGTTCGAGAAGAAGACGAAGCCTTCGCGGCCGGTTCGCTTGAACAGGACCATCCGGACCGAGGGCGCTCCCTCTGGGGTGGCGGTGGCCACGGCCGCGGCCTCGGGCTGGCTCGCGCCCACATCGACCGCGTCGTCGAACCAGCGCTCGAACTGGCGGAACGGGTCGGGGTCGATGTCCTCTTCCCGGAGCGGGATCTCGTCTTCGTCCACGCGGGCGATTATGGCCCGCGTCACCGACAGGCGTAGACGCGCCCCGCTGTGTGGTCAGGCGGCGAGCGCCTCGTCGCGGCCGTCGCCGTGGATGTAGGCGTAGGGGTGCATGAACGCGTCTCGCGCCTGCCCGCCGGGAACATCGAGCACGAACGTCTCGCCGGTGTGGTGGTCCTCGACGGCGACCGACACGCGGTTGTTCCGCGAGTTCCACAGCAGTCGGACGTCGATGCCGTCGCTGTTTCGATGATCCAATTCTCGTATGGCCAGTTCGGGAAAGTTCAGCATCTCTGTATCTCCTGGTGATCGACTCGCTCTTTAGACCCGGCCGGAGTCCGAGATTCATCGTTCTAGGCTTCCGGTTGTTCTCATGACGCTCGAGCCGCCCAAGATCATTCAGCTGGACGAGATCGAACCGATCCCCGGTCCGGGCAGCCTGACCTGGCGACCGGTCCGGTTGACGCTCGGGATCCGGGCGTTCGGCTGCAACGCGTACACCGCCGGCGCGGCCGGGGAGGATGTGGTCGAGCCCCACACCGAGGATCCGAAGCTGGCACATCAGGAGCTGTACTTCGTGGCTCGCGGACGGGCCACGTTCACGATCGACGGCTCCGAGCACGACGCGCCGGCCGGGACGTACGTGTTCATTCCCGACCCGGCCTCGCACCGGCACGCCGTAGCGGCTGAGGCCGGCACAACCGTGCTCAGCTTCGGCGGCCCGCCGACGTTCCAGCCCTCGGCCTGGGAGTGGGCGTTCCAGGCCGGTCCGCTGGCCAGGAGCGATCCCGAGCGAGCGCGCGCGTTGCTGACCGAAGGGCTCGGCCTGTATCCGCGGTCGGCGTCGCTGCTCTACGGGCTGGCCTGCCTCGAGGCCGTGCAGGGCCGGCGCGACGAGGCTCTGGATGTTCTGCGCCGGGCGGTGGAGGTGGCTCCGGATGCGGCCGTCTGGGCCAGGGGCGACGAGGACTTCGCAAGCCTGCGCGAGGACCCCGAGTTCCGTGCCCTCGCCTCGCTACCGTAGCTGCAACGATGCGGATCGCCACCTGGAACGTCAACTCGCTCAAGCAGCGCCTGCCGCGGCTGCTGCCGTGGTTGGACCAGCGCCGGCCCGACGTGGTGTGCCTCCAGGAGACCAAGATCGCCGACGCGGCGTTCGACGAGCTGATGGGCGACGAGCTCTCCGGGCGCGGGTACGAGGTGGCCGCGTTCGGCGAGGCGGCCTGGAACGGCGTGGCGATCCTGTCGCGAGTGGGTCTCGAAGACGTGGTGCGGGGGTTGGAGGGGGCGCCCGGGTTCCCCAACCCGGAGGCGCGCGCCGTGGCGGCGACGTGCGGCGGGGTCCGGGTCACCTCGGTGTACGTCCCGAACGGGCGGACGCCTGATTCCGATCACTACGTGTACAAGCTGGCCTGGCTCCAGTCACTGCGGGACGTGGTGGCTTCTGGGCCGGAGGCGCAGATCGTGTGCGGCGACATGAACATCGCGCCGACCGACGAGGACGTGTTCGATCCAGAGGCCTACATCGGACAGACCCACGTCACGCCGCCCGAGCGGGCGGCGCTGGGCGAGTTGTTGTCGTTGGGGTTGCACGATGTCGTGCGGGATCGCTGGCCGGGCGAGCGCGTATTCAGCTACTGGGACTACCGGGCCGGCATGTTTCACCAGGACCTGGGCATGCGCATCGACCTGGTGCTGGCGAGCGGGCCGGTGGCGGACCGGGTGCAGGCGGCGTGGATCGACCGTCACGCCCGCAAGGGCACCGGGCCCAGCGATCACGCGCCGGTGATCATCGACCTGGACGAGGCGCCGGACGGCGATATCGGCCCGGTCGTGCCGCCGCCATCGCGGCCTGCGAGCCGCGGCACCAGCAAGAAGGTCAAGCTCCCTCAGTCCCCTTAGGGCCGTGATGGATTTTCCCCGCTCCTGGGGGAAAATCCATCACGACCCAGGTCGGGGGCGGTCGCGGTCTCGGGAGGGCTGGACGCGCTTGGGCTCGCCCGGCATCTTGGGGTAATCCGGTGGGTAGGGCATGTCGCCCAGGCCGCTCGCCAGATCGGACTCGTACAGCTCCAACAACGGCTGGAGCGAATACGACCGGGAATCGATGTCGGCGTGGCGATCGCCCAGCTGGGCGAACCGGGTCGGCATCGTCGCCACGGTGAAGTCCTCGGGCGCGACGCCGGCCAGCTCCTCCCAAGCCAGCGGGGCCGACACGGGCGCGCCCGGCTTGGGGCGGATGCTGTACGCGGAGGCGATCGTGCGGTCGCGGGCGTTCTGGTTGAAGTCGATGAAGATCCGCTCGCCGCGCTGCTCCTTCCACCAGCTGGTCGTGACCTGCTCGGGCAGACGGCGCTCGAGCTCGCGGCCGAAGGCGATCGCGGCGTGGCGGACGTCGGTGAACGTCCAGCGGGGCTCGATCCGCACGTAGATGTGGATCCCGCGGCCCCCTGACGTCTTGGGAAAGCCGGTGACGCCCAGCTCCTCCAACAGCATCCGGGCCTCGCCGGCGACGCGCGCTGCGTCGGCGTAGTCCGTGCCGGGCTGCGGGTCGAGATCGAGGCGCAGCTCGTCGGGATGGTCGACGTCCTCGCGGCGCACCGGCCAGGGGTGGAAGGTGATCGTGCCCATCTGGGCCGCCCAGCCGACGACGGCCACTTCGGTGGGGCAGATCTCGAGCGCCTCGCGGCCGGACGGGAACTGGATCCGCGCGGTGTCCACATAGTCGGGCGCCCCCTTGGGGATCCGCTTCTGATAGAAGGCGTCGCCCTGCCGGCCCTCGCGGGTCGAGAGCACCATGCCCGGGTACACGCCCTTGGGCCAGCGCTCGAGCGTGGTCGGGCGCCGGTCGAGCGCGCGCATGATGCCCTCGCCGACCGACAGGTAATAGCTCACGATGTCGAGCTTGGTGACCGGCGCGGTGCGATCGGTGGGGGGGAAGATCACCCGATCCGGATTGGACACGCGCAGATCGCGCCCACCGGCGTCGAGGATGGTCTCCGGTACGGGGGTCATGCCTCACGCGGCCGGGCCGCGCCGCCCCACGTAGTCGATGCGCAGCGCCCGGATCTCGCCCGCCGCGATCGCATCGAGCTCATCGGACTCGGTCGTATCCGCGAGCTCGGGGAACAGGTAAGCCCCGCGCTCGCAGGACACGCGCTCGAAGCGCTCGTCGAGCGCGTCGACGAGCGCCCGCGCGCTGTGGAGCCCGTGCCCGGTGGCCCAACCGTGGAGGTAGCTCTTCCAGGGCTGTCTCGAGGCCTGCCAGTGCTCATATCCGCGGTGAAGCCACCCCTTGTCCGCGGTTTCCCAGTCGAGGCGCTCGAAGCCCCAACGAGCGCTCGACTCGTCGAAGCTCTCCCAATCCCACTCGATGACCACGACGGTGCCGCCGGGCCTCAGGGCGGCCGCGACCCGATCGAGCACCTTCCCGGTGTCTGCCACATGGTGAAGCGACACCGACGCCACCACCGCGTCCACGTCGTCCGGCAGTTCGCTGCGCTCGAATTCGGTACGGCGGTAGCCGGCTCCCTCAGGAGCCTCGGGATCGATGCCGACGGCCGGGTAACCGTCGAACAGCAACGCTGGGACGAAACCTCCGACCGACCCGCAGCCCAGCTCGAGCACGACGGCCGGCGCCGCCGGTAGCCACGACCGAACTCTCGGGTACATCGCCTCCAGCCAAGACTGCTTGGAGCTCATCCGTCGATGCTAACCGGCGCGCCTCGGTGTGCTGAGCTCGCCGAGACGGGTAAACGCATGGGTGACGAGCGATTCGAAGGAGGACCCAGATGCCACCTCGCGGAGTTCAGAAGGGAACCAAGCGCGCCCGGCAGTACGAGCACATCAAGGAGAGCCAGAAGGAGCGCGGCACCAGTGAGAGCCGCGCCGAGGAGATCGCCGCGCGCACGGTCAACAAGGAGAAGGCTCGCGCCGGCGAGTCCCGTACGCGCTCGCGAACGTCGACCAACGACATGTCACCGTCGCGGCGAGGCGGTCAGCGCTCGGGGACCAACCGCGCCAGGGGCCGGACCCGGGATCAGCTCTACAACGAAGCCAAGAAGCTCGGGATCGAGGGTCGCTCGAACATGAACAAGGCGGAGCTCCAGCGCGCGGTCGATCGACGCAAGTAGGGACCGGGCTTCAGAGGTCCGCGTCGTTGACCAGCAGCGCGATCTGAACCCGGTTCTGAACGTCGAGCTTGGACAGCAGGCGGGTCACGTGCGCCTTGACCGTGGCCAGGCTCATGTACAGCTCGCCCCCGATGTCGGCGTTGGTCTTGCCCTCGCCGATCGCGCGTGCGACCTCGAGCTCCCGGTCGGTGAGGGCGTCGAGGCGCCGGCGGGCCGTGGTGCGCCGGTCGTTTGAGTCCCCACGTCCGTCGGCCGCGACGTGAGCGATCAGCTGCCGGGCGACCGTGGGCGAGAGGATTCCCTCGCCGGCGGCGATCAGCTCGATCGCTCTGATGATCTCGACCGGCGGTGTGTCCTTGAGCACGAACCCCTCGGCGCCGGCGCGCAGCGCCCCGAGGACCAACTCGTCGGCGTCGAACGTGGTGAGCACGAGCACGTGGGGGGCCCGGGGCTGGGCGCACACGAGCCTGGTCGCGGCCAGCCCGTCGAGCCTCGGCATCCGCAGGTCCATCAGGATGACGTCTGGACGGTGGGCGTCGACTTCGGCGAGTACCTCGCTGCCGTCCTGCGCCTCGCCGACCACTTCGATCCGCTCACTTCCCGAGAGCATCATCCGCAGCCCGGAGCGGACGAGGGCGTCGTCGTCGACGATCAGGACGCGAATGCGCTCGCTCACCGGGGCACCGGAAGCGTGACGTTCACCGCGTAGCCACCGTGGGGCGTGGGGCCGTGGTCCAGGCGACCGCCGCTGAGCGCGACCCGCTCGGCCAGGCCGATCAGCCCCGTACCCGAGCCGGGCGGGGTTGGAGCGGCGGGCTCTCGGGGGGCCGGTTGGTTGCGCACGACGACGGTCACCGTGCCATCGGCGGCTTGGCCGATGTCGACGTCCACGTCGCTCCCCGGCGCGTGCTTGCGCGCGTTGGTCAGGCCTTCCTGGACGATGCGATAGATCGTGCGGCCGGTGAGGACCGGGACCCGATCCGGCTCGCTGAGCCTGAGCTCGAAGCCGACCCGCATCCCAGCCTCCCGCGATTCGTCGATCAGATGCGCCACGTCGTCGAGCGTCGGCTGGGGTGGTTGCACATCCGCGCGGTCCTGCTCGTCGGCGCGATCGTCCGGGCTTCGCAGCAGGTTGATCACCTCGCGCAGCTCGCCGAGCGCGGCGTGCGCGCTCGAGCGGATCACGCCGGCCGCCTTGGCGACGTCCTCGGGCGGAACGTCGGGATGGTACTCAAGGGCGCCGGCATGCACGCTCACCATCGAGATGCGATGGGCGAGCACGTCGTGCATCTCCCGCGCGATCCGACGGCGCTCCGCCGCGCGAGCCTCGTCGAGCAGCCGCTTAGCGTCGATTTCGGCGCGCGTGCGCCTGACCCTTGCCACCAGGCCCACTCCCACCGACGGCACGGCGACGATCAGATCGGTCAGATAGCCCGTGTGATGCAGGTACAGCACGGCATGGAGGCCCGCTACGGCGATTACGTAGGCACCGAGCAGCAGGTAGGTCCGCAGGCGGGTATGGAGAGCGGCATTGACGACGGCCAGGACCGTCGCGGGCACGGCCATCGGCGAGAAGACGGCGAGCGCCGTGGTGAGGACCGCCACGGCGACCGGGCGCGTGCGCCACGTGGCCAGCGAGAGGCAAGCGGCGATCCCGGCCAGCCCCTGGGCCGCGCCGAGCCCGGGACTGTGCTTCGGCCAGACGCTAGCCAGCGTCGCCGCACCGATCACGGCGGCAACCAGGATCAATCCGGCTTCTTGGTTGCGGTCGGGGCTGAGACTGGATCGGTGCATGCGCGGCAAGGTTACGACCGCGCCCGGGGACGCACGTCGGACCAAAGGCCATTGATCGTGCATACCAAAGTCGACGTTCGGATCGACTTTTCCCCGTCGTGCGCAGGCGGCAGGTCGGTCGATCCTGGGGGCATGAACAACGCCAAGAACCCCTCTTCACCTCACCGCCGCTGTGGTCTGGTGGCGATGTCTATCGTGCTCGCGGTCATGATGCTCGTCGGCTGTGGCTCCACGTCGCGCACGTCCGCAACCTCTCGGGCGCAAGCCCCGGCCATTCCCGACACCGCCACGGGCGCCCAGGCGCGCTGGCTCCTCGCCGCTTCGTCGCGACTGCCGATCCCGGCCGCCGAGCTGACCCGGCACTTCACTCCTACTTTCCTCGCCAAGATCAAGCCGGCTCAAATCAATGCCGTGCTGGCCGGCGCCGGCGCCTTGCTGCACGGCGACGGCGCAGTCCGGTTCGCTTCGGTCACGGCCGATCAGCCGCGACGGTTGGTCCTCACCCTGGCGCGCGGTTCGGGGCCAGCGCAACTGACGGTCTCGATCACGGTGGACGACCACGGCTTGATCAGCGGCTTGCTGATCAGGCCGATCGCGGCGGCGGCGAAACTCTCGAGCTGGGGCGCGATCGACGAGGTCGTCCGATCGGTCGCGCCGCACGTGCACATGCTGGTCGCCGACACCACGGACGGGGTCTGCACACCGATCCACGCGATCGATCCCGCCGCCGCCGCTCCGCTCGGCTCGGCGTTCAAGCTGTACGTGCTGAACGCACTGGGGGAAGCCGTGGCCGCCGGCCGAGTGAGCTGGGACCAGCGGCTGACCGTGACCGCCGGGGTGAAGAGCCTGCCATCGGGAGAGCTCGAGGCCGTGCCCGACGGCACGCGGGTCACCGTGCGCGAGGTGGCGAGGAAGATGATCTCGATCAGCGACAACACCGCGGCCGACATGCTCATCGAGCTCCTCGGGCGGCCCGCGATCGAGGCGTCGCTGAGATCTGCCGGCCTGGGCGACCCGGGGCGCGACATCCCGTTTCTCACCACGCGCGAGCTGTTTGCCCTCAAGCTCGACGGGTGGCCGGACCTGGCCACCCGCTACGCGCATGCTGGTCGGGCGGCTCGGCGGGCTCTGCTCGCCGGGCTCGCCGGGCGGCCTCTCCCGGGAACCGACGCGATCCGCGCCTGGACCACACCGCGAGCCATCGACAGCGTCGAGTGGTTCGCCTCGGCCGACGATCTGTGCCGGGCCTATGTCTCGCTGTCCGCGCTCGCCAGGCGACCGGGGCTCGACCCGATCGCCGGCGCGCTTGAGGTCAACGACGGGGGGCTCGGGCTCGATCCGGGCCGCTGGCAGACCACCTGGTTCAAGGGCGGAAGCGAGCCCGGCGTGCTGACCCTGACCTATCAGGCCACCACGCGGACCGGACGCAGCTACTTCGTCGGCGTCCTGACGTCGGACCCGACAAGCGCGATCGATGAGGCCGAAGCCGCCACACGACTGCTCTCGGCGATCAACGGCGCGTTCGGGCTGGCCGCCGCATCCGGACGCTGACGCCCGGCCCGGCAGCGCCCGGCCGGTGTGTTATCGCCGGCGGCGCCACCAGCGGGGATGCGCACCCGCCGGCGGCGCCACCGACCGATCAGCCACTGCGCGAGGGGGCAGCGCGCAGTTCGGGCCGGCTACCCGCCGGCCTGCTGCTTGAGAAGTTTCTTGCCGCCCGAGACGCACACGCTGTATGGCGTTCCGCGCTGTCCGGCGACGTGCTTCTTGCTCTCACCGGCGCATGCCTTGGCCGGGTTGGTCGCCGAGCCGTTGGCGAGCTTGGCCATGTCGGTAACACACTTGGAGAACGGCGTTCCCGGTGTGCCCGCGACATGCTTCTTGCTCTCGCCCTGGCAGAACTTTCCGTACGCCTTGGCCTTGCTCGCCTTGGTGAGTGGGGTCGACTGGTTGGGGTGGCCGCCGTTGCCTAGGGCCACGGCCGGGAAGACCCCCAGCGCCATGCTTCCGGCGACCACCGAAAGCTTGGATTGCAGTCTCATCGCGCCTCCTCTGGTTTCTCGAGCGACCCGGTCTGACCACCCGGCGTGCGGGGTCCGCTTGGCTGCATCCGGCGCGCCTCGGTGATCGCCGAGGCCACCGACAACGTTCGCCCGAGCGCGAAGCGCAGCGCGATCATCGCCTCCTCCGAGTACAGGCGCTGCCCGTCCTCGGAACGGACCGGCACGGGAAACCCGTAGCGCTCCTCCCACACGCCGAGGATCGTGGTGCTCGTGCCAAGCAGCGCCGCAGCGGCGTCCGCGGTCACCTCACATCCCGCCTTCCGTGCCTCTGCCGGTCGCGACCAGCTCCTTGGTCATGATTCCTCCTGCGATCGGTTTTGCTCCCGCGTGAGGCCGCGCCGTCCGGTCCCGAGCCGGCGCGGCCTCAGCGCGGTGGCGTGTCCTCTGGACCCGACGACGCGCGGGCGGGCCGAAAGTCAGGAATTACTTCAAATGGCCGCGCGCGGTCGCGGACGCCCCGTGTGTGACCGTCGATGCGACCGGCAACGATGGGAGCGGAGGTGCCGAGGGCACCGTGGCCAAGCCGCTGTCGGGGTCGCCGCCAGTGGTTGACTGACCGGGCGCGGCACTCGAGTGTCCGCGGCTGCTGGTGGAGGTCTTCGACGCGTGGCCAGTTGCGGCGCCGGAGTGTCCGTGGGTGGTGGAGGTCTTCGATGTGTGGCCGGGCGCGGCGCCGGAGTGTCCCTGGCTGGTCGAGATCGGGCTCGAGAAGCCGGTGACCTGGGCCGGAGCCGTTCTGCTCGACGAGGCGCCGGCGTGGGCGGAGGCCGAGCCCGGCTTTCGTCCGGCGGCCGCCCTGGGCGTGGGCGTGTGGGCCAGCGTGGAGGACTTCGTCCCTCGCGCCGGCAGGGCGGGATGGGCTCCCCGGTTCGCCGCGCCGGCGGCCGGGGAGACCTCAAACGCCCGTGTCCGGTGCGAGGCGCGAACCGTTCGGCCGGCCGGGGTTCCATGGCGACCGGCTCCGGCCTGCGAGCCGGCCTGCGTCAGCCTGTCGACGCCG
>DATFDC010000287.1:0-29773 GCA_035252415.1 Solirubrobacteraceae bacterium | reverse complement strand
TCCCGGCGGCCGGGATTGTCCTGGCGGGGGGCCTGCTCGCTGGCGCATTCGCCGTCCCGGCGTTGTCCGGCTGCCTGTCGGCGTACGCCGGACGCCGACAGGCCGCGGCACGCGGCCTGCTCGCCGCCGAGTTGATCGACGTGATCCGAGGCGCGCCGGAACTCGTGGCGTTCGGCCACGACTCGCGCGCGTTGCAGCGCGTGGGCTCGGTCGACGCGACGCTCGTGAGGCTGGGCCGGCGCGACGCGCTCGCCAAGGGCGCCGGCGACGGCCTGGGCCTGGCAGTCACCGGGGTGACCGTGGCCGCAGTCCTTGCCGCGGCGATCGCGGCATCCACGCACGGCCACCTCGACCGCGTCATGGTTGCGCTCCTCGCCCTGCTCGCACTCGCGTCCTTCGAGGCCATGACCCCTCTCACCACGGCCGCGCGTGAGCTGTTCGCCACGCTCGCCGCAGGCCGCCGGATTCTCGAGCTGACCGCACAGGAAGCGAAGGTGCGTGACCCGAGCAGGCCCGCGCCGATGCCCGAAAGTCCGTTCGCGGTCACGCTCGAGGACGTGCGCGCGCGGTATCCCGATCAATCGCAGCCCGCGGTCGACGGCGTCACACTCCGGCTCGACCCCGGCCAGCGCGTGGCGCTGGTCGGTCCAAGCGGCGCCGGCAAGACCACCGTAACCAACCTCATGTTGCGCTTTCTCGACCCCGAGCGCGGCCGCGTGACGCTGGCCGGGCGCGACGTGCGCGTATACGGCCAGGACGACATCCGCCGCCTCATCGCGCTCGCGGGTCAGGACTCCCACCTGTTTTCTGCCAGCATCCGCGACAACGTGCGCCTATCCCGTCCGGACGCGTCGGACCGCGACCTCGAGCAGGCGCTGCGCCGGGCGCGGATCTGGGATTGGGTTGCTGGTCAACCCGGCGGACTCGACACGTTCGTGGGCGAGGAAGGTCGCGAGCTCTCGGGAGGGCAGCGCCAGCGAATCGTGCTCGCGCGCGCACTGCTGGCGGGTGCGCCGGTGCTCATCCTCGATGAGCCCACTGCGCACCTCGACCCGCAGACCGCGACGGAGCTGATCCGGGACGTGATCGCCGCCACGCCGGGTCAGTCCGTGCTGCTCATCACCCACCGCAGCGAGGGACTCGACATGGTGGATCGGGTGGTGGCCCTGTGAAGTTGCCGTGGGCCGTACGGAGCGTCGCCGCGGGAACGGCCGGGACCGCCACGCTGACTCTCTTTTACGACGTCGAGCGACGGGTGCGCCAGCGCCACCGCCCGCTCGACTATGACGACTCGCTAGTCCCGGGGCAGATCGTGGCCGCGATCATGCATCTGCCCCACGTCACGGCTAGAGAGGACTGGGACCTCGGAATGGCTCTGCGTTGGAGCTACGGCTCCGCGTTCGGCCTCTGGCATGGCATCCTGCGCCGTCGCCTTGGCGAACCATGGGCGAGCGCGCTGTTTGGAGCCACGCTTATGAGCGCCACGTTTTCGCTGTTCCCGCTCCTCGGTCGCACGCCACCCCCGTGGCGCTGGCCGCCCGACGTTATGGCTACCTGCCTGGCCAGCCACGCGTCCTATGTCGCCGCAGTCGCCGCTGGAGACGACGCGGTACGACGCCTGGAGAGCTGAGCTTGTTCTCAGGTCTCCGCCGTCACCTGCGACGGCACGGGCTGTTCGGCTTGATGCAGCAGGTTGCGCTTGATGTGCGCCCGGTTCCGGGCCAGCTGCGCAGAGATCTTGGTCTTGTGGATCCCGTGCAGGTACCCGATGCACCAATCGAGCTGCTCGAGCGCGTCCTGCGCTGCCTGCCGGTAGCGGTCGGTCTCGTCGTCGTCGGCCATAGGTCCTCCTTGGCTTAGCACGTGTAGCGATTCGCTACCCCTGGAATTACCCCGTTATGTCGTCCATACGTCGAACAACGGCCGTGACCGGCATCGAACATTTGTCCAGTCTGCGTGGTAATGCCTCGATTTGCGGGGTAGAGCCACACCAGACCTGCTCCCGCCGAGTACGCCTGAGCGTGGGAGTCGAACAGCAGGAGGTGGACGATGTCCGCAACAAGTGGACGGGGCTCTTCGAGCCGTTCGAGTAGCCGCGGTTCGTCGAGTAGATCGAGCAGCGGGAGTAACCGGCAAGCGTCATCGCGCGGTCGGACAGGAAATCAGAACGCAAGCGGATCAAGCAGCAGCGGCAGCACGCGCAGCAGCGGAAGCGGTCGTAGCGCGAGCAGCGGAAGCAGTCGAAGCGCAAGCAGTCGGAGCGCAAGCAGCCGCAGCGCAGGCGCATCGGGCAGCCGAAGCACTCGCGCGAGCTCATCGAGCGGACGCAGCACCAGCGGACGCAGCTCAAGCGGTCGCAGTGCATCGAGCGGACGCAGTGCAAGCTCGTCGAACCGGCGCAGCAGTTCCGCGCGCCAGAGCGCAAACCGGCGCAGCAGTGCCAACGGCCAGAGCGCGAACGCCCGCAGTCAGGCGAGCGACGGCGGCTCGGCCGCCAGCCAGCAATCGAGCGGGTCGAGCAACGGCCGCTCCTCTCAGGACAACGACGGCCGCTCGGTGATCACGCGCATCGTGGCCCCGGCCGTTACGGGCGCAGTTGGTATCGCCGGCGGCGTCCTGCTCGGGCGCACCGCGCTCAAGCAGCAGAAGAAGGTGTTGGGCATCCCGATCAAGACCACGAAGATGGATCTGAGCGCAGTCACCCAGGAGATCGGCAAGGCCGGCAAGCAGTTCGGCAAGCTCGCCGACGAGGTGCGCAAGGGAACCGCGGAGGTCAAGAGCGCACGGGAGAAGGCTGAGCAGATCGCAAAAGTCTTCAGCTGATTCACTGCCATGGCTCGTTCAGCCACACCTGCGCGGAGTAGCCCCGCACGCCGCGCAAAGCCCGCAACCGGTGAAGGCGGCAAGCCCAAGCCGGCAACGCCGCCACACGGCGGCAAGACGGCTGCGCGCGCGGCGAAGTCGGCTGGCAAGTCCGCCAAGTCGGTTGGGAAGTCGACGAAGTCGGCGGCGAAGTCAATGACCAACTCGGGGCCGAGCCTGCCCACGCCCAGCAACCTGGCCACGACGGTCGCGAAGAAGGCGGCGAAGAAGACGGTCAAGGCGCTGGCGCGTAAGACGGCCGAGCTCGGCGCCGACGCGGTCCGGCGTGCCGCCGACCGCGCCGGCGAGGTCGGTCGCAGCGCGGTGGAATCGGGAACCAGTCGGCTTCTGCCCATTCAGCTCTCGATCGACGTCGCCGTGCCGATCCACGTCGCCTGGGAAGAGTGGCGCTCCTGCGGCTGGCTGCCCGAGGGCGTGCACCGCATCGTTGACGTCGAGCGCGACGGCGACGCGCTGATCGGCCATACCGCCGGACCCCGTGAGGTGGACTGGCAAGCCGAGATCAAGGACGAGCGCGAGGACGAGAGCTTCGCCTGGCTGTCGGTGGAAGGGACTGACGTAGCCGGTCTCGCCACGTTTCATCAGCTGAGCGAGAGACTCACCCGGATCGAGCTCGATCTCGACGTGGTTCCAACCAATCCGTCGGAGGCGATGATGCTCGCGCTTCATGTCGCGCACCGCCGCGCCGAAGCTGACCTGCGCAGGTTCAAGGCGCACGTCGAGTTCATCAATCCTGATGTGTACGAGAACGTCAACGGCCAAGGAAGCGAAAACGGCCACCAGGGCGGCAAAGGAAGCGGCAATGGCCGCAGGGGGAAATCATCCACGCGAAATCAGAACCAACGCTCCGATAGCGAGTAATGAGGGAGGACAACGATGTCGGCAATCAGTTCAGGTCGCTTTCCCAGGTCGGGATATGTTCAGCGCTCGAGTTCGAGCGGACTCGCGGACGTGCTCGACATCCTGCTCGACAAGGGCCTGGTTA
Source organism: Solirubrobacteraceae bacterium (assembly GCA_035252415.1). GTDB lineage: Bacteria > Actinomycetota > Thermoleophilia > Solirubrobacterales > Solirubrobacteraceae > Palsa-465. The sequence goes on along the minus strand of DATFDC010000287.1, from coordinate 25,905 downwards.
TCGACATCTTCCTGCGCGTCTCGCTCGTGGGCATCGAGCTGCTCACGGTCGACGCCCGGATCGTGATCGCCAGCGTCGACACCTACCTGCGCTTCGCCGAGGCGGTCAACCGTCTCGACATCGGTTCCTCGGAGGGTGAGGGCCTTCCGCAGCTGATCGAGGACATGACGCAGGACGGCGCGTCGAGCAAGACCAAGGGAATCCTCGAGGGCGCCAGGGAGTCGCTGTTCGGAACCAGCGGTGACGAGGAAGACGAGAGCGACGAAGGCGACGAGAGCTCAAGCCGACGCAGCAGCTCTGGCTCGTCGCGCAGTTCGCGCTCGCGTTCGAGCTCCGGCTCCAGCTCCGGCTCCGGTTCGCGTTCGCGTTCGCGTTCTTCGAGCCGCGGCCGCAGCTGAACCTCACGACTACCCTGAGCAACGGTGGCGCTGTACGTCTATGGCATCGTGGAAGCACCGTCCCGCCCGCCCGCGGAACCGGGTATCGCAGATGCCCCACTGCGACTTGTCGAAGGCGATGGCGCCGCCGCGCTGGTAAGCGAGATCGATGCACGCCAGGTCCGCCTTGGCCGTGAGGCCGTGCTGCGCCACGCCCGCGTCCTGGAGCGGGCGTTGGAGTTTGGGCCGGTTCTGCCGATGCGCTTCGGCGTCGTGATGTCAGGGCCCGAGGAGGTCCAGGCCCGCTTGCTCGACGAGTACGCCGAGGAGCTCCGCGTCCAGCTCGCTGATTTTGCCGGAAAGGTTGAGATCAGAATCCGCGCGGTTTACGACGAGGAATCGCTGATGCAGGAGGTGGTGCGCGGAAACCCCGAGATCGCCCCGCTGCGCGACGCGGTTCGCGCCGGATCCGACGACGCCACGTACTACGAGCGCATTCGGCTCGGCGAGCTGGTCGCCGCCGGGGTGGAGCGCCGGCGGGAGCGCGATGCGGAGATGATTGTCGATGCGCTGGCGTCGGCGGCGTTGGCGGTAGAGGTCGGCGAACTCACCCATGAGCGCCTCGTGGTCCAGGCTTCTTTTCTGGTCGAGCGCGACCGCTTGCCGAAATTCGACCAGCTCGTCGACGAGATCGCGGGGAGCTATGGTGGAGGGATCCTGTTCAAGTACACGGGTCCGCTTCCACCCCACTCGTTCGTCGAGCTGGCAGAGAGGGTCTAGATGGGGCTGTTCACCGGACTGATCACGCTTCCGCTTGCGCCCGTGCGCGGCGTCGCGTGGATCGCCGAACAGGTGATGGAGGAGATCGAGCGCGAGCTCTACGACGAGGACAGCATCCGCCGCGAGATGTTGCAGCTGGAGCTCGACTTCGACGATGGACTGATTGACGAGGAGGAGCGCCAGGCGAGGGAGGAAGTCCTGTTGGAGAGGCTGGCCATGAGCCAGTCGGACTACGACCACTTGGCTGAGGAGGCCGACGATGGCTGAGCAGCGTTCAAGGCGCAGTCAAAACGGATCGCGACGCAATGCCCGCCTGTCGGGGCCGGAGGTGATCGAGCGCGTCCGCCGCGAACTGCCCGCGCTGCTCGGCCATCCGGTTGAGGCCGTGCTCGGGCTCGAGCCCGAGGATGGCAAGGGCTGGAATGTGACCGTGCAGGTGGTCGAGTTGTCGCGCATCCCCCATTCCACCGACGTGCTCGGGGCGTACACCGTGACGCTCGATCAGCACGGGGAGCTTCAGTCCTACAAGCGCAGGCGTCGGTACTACAGAAACCAGGCGGACGAGGACTAGGCATGGCGCTCGATCCCGACACCAGGCGCCCGTCGCAGCGCATGTACGGCGACGCGCTCCATCCCCAGATGGCGCCGTCGAACCTGGCCGACATCCTCGAGCGCGTGCTCGACAAGGGCATCGTGATCGCCGGCGACATCCAGCTCAACCTGCTCGACATCGAGCTGATCACGATCAAGATCCGGCTCCTCATCGCTTCGGTTGATCGTGCCCGGGAGATGGGGATCAACTGGTGGGAGTCCGATCCGACCCTGGCGGTGCAGCCGAGAGAGGAGCGGGTCGAGTTCCGCGCCGAGATCGACCGCGGCGAGGACGATGCGGGCGCGCTCGAGGCGCGAATCGAGCGGCTCGAGCGGCTGCTCGAGGCCGGTGGCGGTGACGGCGAGACCGCAAAGCGCGGGACTGGAAGCGCCAGGGGCGGAAGCCGCGCCACCCGGCCAACCAGCGCCAGGCGTGCGACGGGTTCGCGAGGCGGCAATGCCAAGAAACGATGACTCGCTGGAACGGCTCCGGGCGGCGATCGATCAGCTCGCCGCCACGGACGCGGCTGACCTCCTGAACGAGGCGCGCATCGAGGCCCGGGCCCGCGTGCGGGCGACCCTAGCCGACGCGCTCGCCCACTCGATGTTGGAACGGCTGCACGAACAGCTCCCGGACCCGGCGCGCGACACCGCGCCACCTTCGTCGGAGCGTCGGGGGTCGGTGCCGCCGCGGGATCAGCCGGCTCCCCGCCGAAATCCGGTTCGTCGCGAGCCGGACGATGCCGACGCGCGGCCCGCCCCATCCTCCGATGATCCTGCGTGGTACGTGTACGGAGTCATCGACGGCGAGGCCGAGTTGGACGGATCGCTCGACGGCGTTGACCCGGCCCACGCAGTCGCGACCTTGAGGGAGGGCACGCTGGCGGCCGTCTCGAGCCTAGTCCCGCTCGAGGAGTTCGGCGAGGTGCAGCTTCGCGAGCACCTCGCCGACATGGCCTGGGTTGAGGCAACCGCGCGCACGCATGAGGCTGTGCTCGAGGCGGTCCGCGACCAGACAACTGTGATTCCGATGCGGATGTGCACCGTGTACCGGACGGAGGACGGCATCCGCGACATGCTCGCTCGCGAGGCCGTTCCCTTTCGAGACGCGCTCGACCGTCTGGACGGCAAAGCCGAATGGGGCGTCAAGGTTTTCACCAGCCTCGCCCCTGCTGACGAGTCCCGCACCGCAGATGCCGGTGCGAACGACTCATCCAGCGCGGACGACTCGCCCGGGGCGGCGTACATGGAGCGCAGGCGTACAGACCGCGAGCGCCGGCAGCGTGCGCTGCAGATGGCCGAGGCGGCGGCGGACCTGATCCACGAGCGGCTGAGCGCGATGGCCAGCGATGCCCAGGTCATCTCACTTCAGCGCCCGGAGGTCACCGGACACAGCGGGGACATGATCCTCAACGGCGTCTATCTCGTACCGGACGACGCCGCCGAAGCCTTTCACGAGGAGGTGCGGGCGTTGGCGGCAGAGCTCGAGCCCAACGGCATCGAGCTTTATCCAACCGGTCCATGGCCGGCCTATAACTTCGTCCCGGGCACGATCGGGGCGGCTTGGTGAGTGCGCCCAGGACCCTGTACGCATCGACGAGCGGGCGGACATCCCGCGCGGAACCGATCACGCTGGTCGATCTGATCGACCGCGTCTTGTCGGGCGGCGTCGTCGTGCACGGCCACGTGACGCTGGCCGTCGCCGAGATCGACCTGATTGACGTCGACATCGCGCTGCTCGTCGCCGCCACAGCCAAGCTGGCGGAACGATGAGCCTGCTCGTCTACGGCATCGTCGAGGCGACCAGCGGCGAGCCGCGTGGCGTCGGGCTGGACGGGCGGTCGCTACACGCAGTCGCGGAAGGCCCGCTTGCCGCCGTCGTGAGCAATCATCTCGGCGACCGGGTCGAGCCCACCCCGGATGCGCTGAGCGCGTACGAACAGACGGTGCGGCGACTTATGGAGCGTGGCGCGGTCCTACCCGCGCGGTTCGGCAGCGTGCTCGAGGATGCGTCAGCGGTGCTGGAATTGCTGCGCCGGCGGCGAAAGGATCTGGTGGCAAGGCTTCAGCGGGTGCGTGGCGCGGTCGAGATCGGGCTTCGTGCGAGCTGGCGCGACGGCCCGCCCACGCCACTGGAAGCACGGTCGCAGTCCGGCACCTCGTATTTGCGAGACCGGCTCGAGCTGCGCCAGAGCGCGCGGCGCGTGGCCACCGAGCTCGAACCGCTGGGCGCGCTGGCGCGCTCCAGCCGGCGGGCGATCGTCCCGCGTCCCGACCTTCCGGTGCTCGACTCCTACCTCGTCGACAGCGGCCGGGTGAGCGAGTTCGTCGCGCTGGTCGAGCAGCTCGACGATCGGCTGGATGAGGTGGAGCTGGTGTGCACGGGTCCTTGGCCGCCCTACAGCTTCGCTGACGGAGCCCCGGTATGACTGATTCCTTCGAGCGAGAGCTAGCCCTGTTCGAGGACAGCGCCGGAGCACTCGACCGCCTCGAGGCAAACCTTCCGCGCCGCCTCAACGCGGACCCCGAGACCCTCGAGAAAGGCCTCGCCCACCTCGTCCTCACCCTGGTCGAACTGCTGCGCCAGCTAATGGAGCGCCAGGCCTTGCGCCGAATCGAGGGTGGCACGCTGGATGACGAGGAGATCGAACGATTGGGCCGCACTTTCATGGCGCTATCGGAGCGCATGGAGGAGCTCAAGCGCGTCTTCGGGCTCGAGGACGAGGAGCTGAACCTGAACCTGGGCCCCCTGGGGAACCTGTTGTAACTGATCTGAGAAAGGAGCGGCATGGCCACTATTCAGCAGCACTACTTCGACGTACTGATGCACCGGGTGAGCAACGACAAGTACCCGAGCCTCCAGCTGATGGATCGCATCGAGGCGGCCCTGGCCACCCCGGAGCAGGTGGCTGCGTACACCGACATGCTCATCGACAAGGTCGACGAGACGTGGTACCCGAGCGGCCAGATGCTCGACCGGATCCAGCGCATCATGGAGCGCACGGCGACGGGCCGATGAAGGGGACGGCAATCCGTACGCTGGGCACGACGGTCGCCGAGCGCTTGACTGGCGGCCAGCCCGGCCGCATGCGGGCGATGGCCGCCGCCGCGTTCGCAGGCGCCGCAGCCGCGGCGGCGACGTACAAGCTGCTGCGTAGCGGCGGCGGCGACAACGACGACGAGGACTAGCGTCGGTTGACCACCGCGCCGGTCACGGCTGGCCGGCGCCGGGGATCGGGCCCTCCAGCCCGTACGCGACCGGGGTCTGAGCTACGTCCGCCCGGCCGGGTCCGGCCGCCGGGCCCTGAGGAGTGCGCGCTCGCGTGGCTCCTCGTTGTGGCGGCCGCCATCTCGAGCCGGCGCGCCATCCCCGCGGCCCCCAAACAACCTGCTTATGTGCCGAAGTCGCCCCGCCCCACCCCCGCCCACCCGCACATAAGCATGCCCAACACGCTTATGCGCACTCGGCGCACGGGCTACGGGCGCTTTCGCACGTTTTGCAGGGCCGCGCTCACGCGCTGACCGGGATCCGCTCCACCTCGTCGCCCCGCCCGACCAGCACCTCGGCGACCATGTCGGGCGGGAACAGCCCGTGCTCGACCACCCCCGGCATCGCGGACAGCAAACCCGCGAGCTCGGCCGGATCGTCGAACGAGCCCGTGTAGTCGGCGATTACGCCACCGTCCGGGCTGTGCGTGACGTCGCGCAGACGGACGGAGCCGAGGCGCGCCAGGGTCGCGGCCAGGCCGAACTCCGACAGCTCGAGCGGGATCGGCGGCGTCAACGCGTCGACCAGCTTGTTGGCCGAGACGATCACGATGAAGCGCTCGCTCGCCGCGGCCACCGCCTTCTCGCGCGTGTGCGCACCGCCGCCCCCCTTGACCAGCCATCCGGAGGGGTCGACCTCGTCCGCCCCGTCGATCGTCATGTCCAGGTGTGCGGGAGCCTCCAACCCGACGAACGAGACCACCTCGATCCCCAGTGCCTGGGCGGCCTGGGAGGTGGACGGCGAGGTCGCCACGCACCGGATGCTCAGCTTGCGCGCGGCCAGCGGCGGGAGCAGGTAGGCGGCGGTCGAGCCCGTCCCGAGCCCCACCGTCATCCCGTTCTCTACGAGCTCGGCAGCCGCCTTCGCGGCGCGCTGCTTCTCGCGCTCGATGTCCTCGGCCACGCTCAACTCGACGGCTTCTCGCGGTGCCCGCCGAACCCGTAGCGCATCGCGGACAGGACCCGGTTGGCGTAGTTGTCGAGCCCTCGTGAGGCAAACCGCGAGTGAAGTGCCGTGGTCAGGACCGGCGCGGGGACGCCCTCGTCGATTGCCGCGATCGATGTCCAGCGCCCCTCCCCGGAGTCCGACACCCGGCCCGAGAAGTCCTCGAGCGTCGGGGACTCGAACAGCGCCTGCGCGGTCAGGTCCAACAGCCAGGAGCTGACCACGCTGCCTCGCCGCCACACCTCGGTCACCTCGCGGGTGTCGATGTCGTACTGGTAGTACTCGGGGTGCTCCATCGGGGCGGTCTCGGCGTCGCCCTCGAGCACTTCCTTGCCGACGTTCGCGCGGTGGAGGATGTTCAACCCCTCGGCGTACGCGGCCATGATCCCGTACTCGATCCCGTTGTGGACCATCTTCACGAAGTGCCCGGCGCCGTTGGGACCGCAGTGGAGAAACCCGCTCTCGGACGGCGATGGATCGCCTGAGCGCCCCGGCGTGCGCTCGGCCGCCGAGAATCCCGGCGCGATCGAGCCGAACAGCGGATAGAGCCGCTCGACCACGTCGTCCTCGCCCCCGATCATCAGGCAGAACCCTCGCTCGAGCCCGTACACGCCGCCGCTCGTCCCGACGTCGACGTGATGGATGCCCTTCTCGCGCAGCTCGTTCGCGTGGCGAATGTCGTCGTGGTAGTGCGTGTTGCCGCCATCGATGATCACGTCGCCCTCTTCGAACACCTCGGCCACGGCACTGATCGTTTTCGACGTGATCTCGCCCGCCGGAACCATCACCCACGCGGTGCGTGGCTTCTCGAGCTTGGCCGCGAACTCCTTGAGCGAGGTGGCGCCGGCGATTCCCTCGCCCTCGAGGCTCTTGACCGTGTCGGCGTTCACGTCGTACCCGACGCAATGGTGACCATCGCGCGTCAGGCGGCGGACGATGCCGGCCCCCATCCGTCCCAATCCGACCATTCCCAGCTGCATCGGCTTGTCCGTCGGCATTTGATTCGCTCTCCTGGCTTTCGGGTTGAAAACGACCTCAGCGCATCGCGCGGTAGCGGCGGATCAGCGCGTTGGTCGAGCTGTCGTGCTTCAGCTCGGGCTCGGTCTCGCTCTCGAGCTCGGGGATGATCGCCACCGCCAGCGCCTTGCCCAGCTCGACTCCCCACTGGTCGAACGAGTCGACCTCCCACACCACGCCCTGGGTGAACACCAGGTGCTCGTACAGCGCGATCAGGCTGCCCAGCGTGTGCGGCGTGAGCTGCTCGGCGAGGATCACGTTGGTCGGGCGGTTCCCTTCGAACACCCGGTGGGGAACGATGTGATCCGCGGTGCCTTCGGCCCTGACCTCCTCCTCGGTCTTGCCGAACGCCAGCGCCTCGGCCTGGGCGAACACATTCGAGATCAGCAGGTCGTGATGGTCGCGCAGCGGGTTCAGCGTCTTCGCGAACGCGATCAAATCGACCGGGATCAGCTTCGTGCCCTGGTGGATCAGCTGGTAGAAGCTGTGCTGGCCGTTGGTGCCGGGCTCGCCCCAGTAGACCGCCCCGGTCTCGTAGTCGACGTGGCGCCCGTCGAGCGTCACGTGCTTGCCGTTCGACTCCATCGTCAACTGCTGGAGATAGGCCGGGAAGCGCTTGAGGTACTGCTCATACGGCATCACGCCCACCGTCTGGGCGCCGAAGAAGTCTCCGTACCAGACGCCCAGCATGCCCATCAGCATCGGCAGGTTCTGGGCGAACGGCGTGCTGCGGAAGTGCTCGTCGACCGCGTGGAAGCCGGCCAGCATCTCGTGGAAGCGCTCGGGGCCGATGGCCAGCATCGTCGAGAGCCCGATCGCGGAGTCCATCGAATAGCGGCCGCCCACCCATTCCCAGAACCCGAACATGTTGTCGGTGTCGATCCCGAACTCGGTGACCTTCTCGGCGTTGGTCGAGACGGCCACGAAGTGCTTGGCGATCGCCTCCTCGTCACCGCCGAGTCCGGCCAGGGCCCACTCGCGCGCCGAGCGGGCGTTGGTCATGGTCTCCAGCGTGGTGAACGTCTTCGAGGAGACGATGAACAGCGTCTCGGCCGGATCGAGGTCATGGGTCGCCTCGACGATGTCGGTCGAGTCGACATTCGAGACGAAGCGGAACGTGCGATCGCGATCGCTGTAGTGCCGGAGCGCCTCGTAGGCCATGACCGGGCCGAGGTCCGAGCCGCCGATGCCGATGTTGACCACGTTGCGGATCGGCTTGCCCGTGTGGCCCTGCCATTCCCCGGATCGGATCCGTTCCGAGAAGGCCGACATGCGGTCGAGCACCTCGTGCACCTGCTTGACCACATCGACCCCGTCGACGATCAGCGAGGCGCTGCGCGGCATGCGCAGGGCCACGTGCAGCACCGAGCGGTTCTCGGAGACGTTGATCCGCTCGCCGGAGAACATCGCCTCGATCCGGTCCGGCACGCCGGACTGCTCGGCCAGCGCCCCCAGCAGCTCGACCGTCTCGTCATCGATGCGGTTCTTCGAGAAGTCGAGGAACAGACCGGCCCCTTCTGCGACCAGCCGCTCGCCCCGCCCCGGGTCGGCCGCGAACATCTCGCGCAGGTGCTTGCCCCGCAGCTCCTCGTACTGGCGCTCGAGCGCCTTCCAGGCCGGGCGATCCCGTAACGGGCGAACGCTCGGCATTACACGCGTGCTCATCAGGCCTCCGGAAGTCGCATCGGTCTCTGCCAGCGGATCCTTTCAGAGAGCCCCCTCTTTCCGCCACCGGCAAGACGATCTCACCCGCCCGCGCCGGGAGATGGTGAGGGTCTGAGGAGGCCGTCGATCAGGTCTCGGACCACGGCGCGGGCCTCGTCTCGCGCCTGGTCCGGGTTCTCGGCGCGCGCTAGGTACATCGCGGCTTCCTCGAGCGCGCCGAGCAGGACGAGGGCGAGCGGCCGCAGCGGCTGGGGCTTGAGCTGTCCCGCTTCGATCGCGGCGCTCAGCAGTTGCTCGGCCCGCGTGATGGAGTTTTGCTGGGACATCTCCCGGTACTCGGCCCAGCCGATCACGCTCGGCGCGTCCAGCAGCATGATCTGCCGAACCTCCGGTTCCCGGGCGATGTCGAGCCAGGCGTTGGCCATCGCGTGCATCGTGTCGGCCGGGGTCTTCGGCCGCGCCGCGGCGACCGATTCCTCGAGGCGCTCGAGGATCTCCACGTCCATCGCCTCGACGACCGCGCGGAACAGCGCGGCCTTGTCGGAGTACTGGTGGTACATCGCCCCGCGGGTAACACCGGCCGCCTCGGCGATCTCGGGCGTGCCGACCTCCGCGTAGCCCCGCTCGCCCCACAGCCGGCGGGCCGCGGCGATCAGCGCCTGCTGGGTTGCGGCCGACCGTTCAGCTTGAGTGCGTCGCATTGACATACATGCAGTCTGTTTGTATCTTACGTGCAGCCTGTATGAAAAGCCAATGCCTAGACCCGGAGGACTGTATGCCCGCCGTCACGCTCAGCGCCGGAACGATCCATTATGAGGAGTCTGGCCCCGCCGAGGGCCGCCCGATCGTGTTCATCCACGGCTACGCGATGGCTTCGTCGCTGTGGCGGCCGGTCGCCGAGCGGCTCGCCGGCTGGGGCTCTCGATGCATCGCCCCGACCTGGCCCCTCGGCGGGCACACCGAGCCGATGCGCGAGGACGCCGATCTGACCATGGAGGGCGTGGCGGCGCTGGTGGCCGAGTTCCTCGAGGCACTGGAGCTCGAGGACGTGGTGCTCGTCGGCAACGACACCGGCGGCGCGATCGCCCAGGTCGTCGCCACGACCACGCCGGCCCGGCTCGGCGCACTGGTGCTGACCAGCTGCGACGCGTTCGAGCACTTCCCGCCGGGGGGAAGCTTCAAGACGCTGATCGCCGCGGCCAGATTCTCGCCGACGTTCCGCGCGGTGACGGCACCGCTGCGCACCCGAACCGTGCGCGACCGCGGGTACGGACAGCTCGCCCACGCGGACATCGATGACCTGGTCAGGGAGTGGGTCGACCCCGTTCTCACCGACGCGCGCGTTCGCGAGGATCTGCGGCGCTTCACGGCGTCGCTGCACACCCAGGCGGTCCTCGACGCGGGCGCCCGGCTGCCTCAGTTCACCAAGCCGGCGCTGATCGCCTGGTCGGCCGACGACACGTTCTTCGCGGTCGACGACGGCCGGCGGCTGGCCGACGCACTCCCGGAGTCGCGGTTCGAGCTGATCGAGGACGCGCGGACGTTCTCGATGATCGACCAGCCCGACGTCCTGGCCGAGCTGATCTGTGAGTTCGCCGGGGAGCGCGCCCACCCCGACGCGCTCCTCGCCTGAACGTCAAGTTAGGCGCCGACGCCTGCCCCGACCGCCTGCTCGACGCGCTCACCCAACTCCTGATCGACGTCCTTCCAGTACTGGAACGCCCGCGCCAGCACCTTGTCTGAGACGCCCTGCAGGAGATGGCCGGCGATGTTCGAGACCAGGCGGTCGCGCGCATCGTCGTCGAGCACCTCGCGCACCAGCGTGCCGGGCTGGCCGAAGTCGTCGTCCTCCGCCCTCAGGGCGTAGGCGGAGCGGACCATCTCGCCGTCCGCCGCCCACAGGCCGGCGTGATCGGTCGCGGTCGGGTCGGCCTTGGGGCCGCCGTAGGAGTTCGGGGCGTAGACCGGGTCGGTGACGTTGACGTGGCGCCCGACGCCGTCCTTGCTGTAGCTGTGCACCGGCACGTGCGGGGTGTTGACCGGGATCTGCTTGTAGTTCACGCCAAGCCGGGCCCGATGGGCATCCGAGTACGAGAAGCCGCGGGCGAGGAGCATCTTGTCCGGGCTCAGCCCGATCCCGCGAACCAGGTTGTTGGGCTCGAACGCGGCCTGCTCCATCTCGGTGTGGAAGTCGGTCACGTTGCGGTTCAGCGTCATCTTCCCGACCTTGATCAGCGGGTAGTCGCCGTGCGGCCACACCTTGGTCAGGTCGAACGGATTGAACCGGTAAGTCTTGGCCTCCTCGAACGGCATGATCTGCATGTACAGCGTCCAGCTCGGGAAATCGCCGTCCCGGATGGCCTCGAACAGGTCCTGGCGGTGGTAGTCGCCATTCTCCCCGGCCAGCTGGTCGGCGTCCTCCTGGGTCAGGAAGTCGATCCCCTGATCGGTCTTGAAGTGATATTTGACCCAGAACTTGTCGCCACCGATGTTGACCCACATGTAGGTGTGGCTCGAGTAACCGTTCATGTGGCGGTAGGTCTTGGGGATGCCGCGGTCGCCCATCAGCCAGGTCACCTGATGAGCGGACTCCGGTGACAGCGTCCAGAAATCCCACTGCATGTCGTTGTCGCGCAGGCCGTTGTCGGCCCGGCGCTTCTGGCTGCGGATGAAGTGCTGGAACTTCATCGGGTCGCGAACGAAGAAGACCGGCGTGTTGTTGCCGACCATGTCGTAGTTGCCCTCGCTCGTATAGAACTTCAGCGCGAAGCCACGGGGGTCGCGCCATGTGTCAGGGCTGCCGCTCTCGCCGGCGACCGTGGAGAACCGAGCGAGCATCTCGGTCCTCACGCCCGGCTGGAACAGGGCGGCCTGCGTGTAGGCGCTCACGTCCTCGGTCGTCTCGAACACGCCGAACGCGCCCGAGCCCTTGGCATGCGGCTGGCGCTCGGGAATCCGCTCCCGATTGAAGTTGGCCATCTGCTCGATCAGGTACTGATCCTGGAGCAGGATCGGCCCGTCCGGACCGACGGTCAGCGAGAATTCGTCGCTGGCAACCGGGATGCCGGCGTCGGTTGTCGTGCGCGGTGGTTTGTCGGTCATGGGGTCTCCTTCTCTCGGGGGTTGGACGTCGTCTGGCAGCCGGGGCAGAGTCCCCAGAAAATGACCTCGGCCTCATCGATCACGTACCCGCTCGATTCGGCCGGCAACACACAGGGCGGCTCCCCGACCACGCACTCGATGTCGCCGACCCCGCCGCACATCCGGCAGACCACGTGGTGATGGTTGTCTCCCACGCGCGTCTCGTAGCGCGCCGGACTCCCGGCCGGCTCGATCCTGCGGGTCAGGCCGGCCCGGGTCAGCGCCCCCAGCACGTCGTACACGGCCTGGGTCGAGATCGTGCCGACCCGTCCGCGCACAGCCGAGGCGACCTGGTCGGCGGTGAGATGCTCCCCCTCACCGACCGCGGCCAGCACCGCCAGCCGGGATGCGGTGACCCGCAGACCGGCATTTCGCAGCGCGGCGGACAGGGCGACACCTTCCAAGGAAGCCATCGGGCAACCCTATCCAAATCTGGAATGATTCGATTTCTGGATCTATTTCCAGGAAGGCGAGGTGCCGCCCAGCCGCGTGACCGTCCGCCGCGGCGCGACGATCGACCGCCTGCGCGGTGACGGGACGGAGGCTACGGACGGCGTGCGCGACGAGCCGGCCCGGTCCGCCGGGGCACCTCGCCACCGACGTCTGTCACGGCGGTGCGCAGGGCCACCGGGTCGTAGTTGGGCTCGAGCAACTCGACGACCTCGAGCCCGATCCGGGCCAGATGGCTGGCCAGCAGGCTCGCGCTCCGGTCGCGGTCGCCCGCCTCGCAGGCGTCGAGGATCTCGCGATGCCCCGCCGTCGCCCACTGCGACGGCCCCTGGCCGACGTGCAGACGCCGGTAGCGCTCGGCGTGGTCGAACAGCTGGCCGAGCAGGTCGTTGATCCGCTCGCCCGCCGGCGCGGTCAGCGCGCGGTGGAAGTTGCGGTGCGGCATCGTCCAGCGCCGGTAGTCCTTGGCCTGGGCGTAGTGGGCCATCTCGGCCATGTAGCCCTCGAGCCGGGCCAGGTTCTCGGGGGTCAACTTGGACACGGACAGACGGATCGCCTCCGCCTCGAGCGAGATCCGGGCGATGCACAGCTCCTCGAGGTCGGCCGCCGACATCGGTGCGACCCGGACGCGCCGGTTGGGCTCGGCGTCGACCAGGCGCTCTGACTGGAGCATGCGCAGCGCCTCGCGCAGCGGCGTGCGGCTGATCCCGAGCTCCTCGGCGAGCGCGACCTGCGACATCACCGCGCCCGGCGCGAGCTCGCCGTCGAGGATCGCCTCGCGAACGCGCGCGTACACGTCGTCGCTGTTCTGGCCGTTATCGGACAGGCTCACGCCGCTCACGCTCCCAGCATGCTGTAGCCGCCGTCAGCGATCATGTAGGACCCCGTGATGTGATGAGCATCCTCACTGGCCAGGAAGAGCGCGGCGCCGGTCATCTCTTCGGGCTTGGGAATTTTGCCAGCCGGCGTCCCGGAAAGCACTACCTCCCGCCGTCCGGCCTGCCACTCGGGCCGATTGAGCAGCGCCTCGGTCTCCATGAAGCCCGGCGCGAACGTGTTGACGCGCACGGTCGGGGCCAGCGCCTTGGCATAGGACTTGGTCACGCCGAGCAGCCCGTACTTGCCGGCGGCGTACTGGGGCGCCCGCGGGCTGCCCCGCACGATCACCGTCGAGCCAACGTTGACTATCGCCCCACCCCCCCGCTGCACCATCCGCTGGCCGAACTCGTGCACCATCAGCATCGTTCCCTTGATGTCGACGGCCCACACATGGTCGATGCCTCCCCGGTCACCACGGTCCACGATGTGCTGTCGCCCTGCACGACCGTTGCCTCGGCGCCGGCCTCGGCGGTGTGCTCGGCTGCATCCGCGGAACTCCGGTAGTGAACCTCTTGCCGTCGAACCTTCGCTGCACCGCTCAAGATCTCCTAAATAATCGTACGTCCGCCATCGATGTAGAGCACTTGCCCAGTGATGAAGCTTGCCCGGGGTGAACACAAAAAGAGCACGGGATCCACGACTTCCTTCAAGCTGCCGAACCTGCCGGCCGGAATCAGTTCGATCAGCGCCTCGCGTTTGCCGGGATTGTCGGCGAGGTAGCGCCGCGTGAGCGCGGTGTCCATGTAACCCGGCGCCACCGCGTTGGCGGTGACACCGTGAGCGGCGTACTCGTGCGCAATCACCCGCATGAGTTGATTGATCGCGCCCTTGGTCGCGGCGTACGGCCCGTGCAGCTTGTGGCCGCTGCGACCGGCCACCGAAGAGAAGAAGACGAGCCGGCCGCCGCCCCGCTCGCGCATCGCCGCCGCGGCCTGCGCGCCGAGGTGAAACGCACTGGTCAGGTTGACGCCGACGATCCGGTCCCATTCGGATGCGATGTAACTCTCGATCGGCTTACGGTCGTTGATGCCGACGCAGTGGACGAGCCCGTCCAGGCCGCCGAGTTGCTCGATGATGCTGTGCAGCGAGCCCCGAGCCGCATCGGCGTCGCTCACGTCGGTACGCTCGCGTGCCCTCACGCGCGCGTCGAGGTTCGAGACATCGAGGTCGATCACCCCGACACTCGCGCCCGCGTCGGCGAACCCGGACACGAGCGCGGAGCCGATCGTCCCCGCGCCGCCCGCCACCACCACGCGCTGGCCTTCCAACCCCAGCCAGTCAGGCATCGGGTGGCTTCTCGCGGTGAGTGAACACGTTCAGGGTGACCGCGCCGCCCGCGGGCACGGTGGCCGAGTGCGGCGTGCCGCCGGGGAGCGCGGCGAGTTGCCCCGCTTCGAGCCGGACCGGCCGTCCTTCGACCACGAACTCGACCGCGCCCTCGAGCACCGTCGTGATCTGGTCCTGCGGGTGCTGGTGCTCCTCCCAGCTCGAACCGCCGCCATACCGGTACAGCGTCGCGGTCAGCTGGGGCGTGTGGATGGTCGCCCCGTAGATGTTGGGACGCACCTCCGTGAACTCCTGCTCACCCCAGTCGATCTTCTGCGCACCGTCCATATCGACACGCGATTATTGCATACAGTTTGGCGACACGTCTACAGTTGCGATGAAATGCGCCCGAGTTTCCTGACACTCACCCCCGCCGCGCCGGCGAGTGCGGATTTACTCGGCTCCAGGCCGAGGTTCCTGACGCTCGCGCCCGACGGGGCGCCGAATGTCAGGAAACTCGGAGTGCGCGCCCACGGGCCGCGTACGCGCGGGCGCAGCGCACGAACTCGCGCAGCAGCGGATGGAGCGGCTTGCCGGCCAGGGCGCCGACCTGCGGCTGGAACAGCGTGAGCATGTAGAACCGGTTCGCCGGCAGTTCGAGCACCTCCGCACCGGCATCCTCGGCCGTCGCCTCGACCACCATCCCATTCGAGACCAGGCGATCGACCTCATCGGGACCCGGCCCGTAGCTGCAGTAGTGCATGCCCA
The DNA here is from genome assembly GCA_035252415.1 of Solirubrobacteraceae bacterium. GTDB lineage: Bacteria > Actinomycetota > Thermoleophilia > Solirubrobacterales > Solirubrobacteraceae > Palsa-465. The sequence continues at coordinate 10,758 of DATFDC010000287.1, read as the reverse complement.
CAAACGGCTCGTCGTCGACCAACGCCGAGAAACGTGTGCCGGCCACCGGCCGGACCAGGCGCTCCTCTCCCTGCAGCCGGCAGGCCAGCGCGTGCACCACGTTGCTCGCATCGCTTCCGTCCGATTCGGCATGCGAGGCCCCCACGACGCCGAGGACGCTGCGGAAGTACTCGACCACCGCGTACTGAAGCCCGCCGCAGGTGCCGAGGAACGGCACGTCGTTCTCGCGCGCCCACCGCACCGCCGCGTAAGCGGCGGCGTCGTCCGCGTAGGGCGAGCCGGGGACCAGCCAGATCCCGTCGAACTCGCCCAGATCGCGAACCCGGTCGTCGTCGGTGGCGACCCACTCGGCCGACACGCCCTCACCGAGCTGCGCGCGAACCGCGTCGAGCTCGCGATGGCTGGCATGGGCCGGCTGGCGGTCGCCGACCAGGGCGATGGTGACGCTCACGAAGGCAGCGTACCTCCGCCCTGGTCCCGTGTCCGGACCGCCCCCGGCTAGAAGCGGCTGGGGAACTGCCGGATGATCCCGCCCGAGATCATGTCGGCCATGTCGAGGATGTGCTGGATGTAGGGCCCGAACGCGTGCGCGTCGGCTCCGTACTTGCCGGTGAGCTCATCGACCGCCTGTCCGATCACCTGCTTGAGGTGGACGGCCATCATCTGGCGGGCCGCGCTGCGAGACAGGAACTTGGGATCGGCCGCGTGGAGGAAGTCGGCGATCTGGCGGCCGTTGGCCGACCAGTCGGACACCGCCTTGGCCAGCTTGCTCTTGTCGCCGGACTTGGCCGCCTCAAGCACGGTGACCGCGCCGAGGATGTGGGCCTTGAGCAGCGAGGTCAGCTTGTTGCCGGCGGCGGCGCCGTAATAGGGCTTGACCGCGTTGCCGATGTCGACCTGGTTCTGCAGCAGGACCTGCTCCTCGGCCTTCAGGTTCGGGTTGCCCGACACGAAGCTGACGATCACCATGTGCGTCCAGGCGCCGTGCGCCTCCCACAGCGCCCGCATCGCGTCGTGGAACGCGACCGCCTTCTCGCTTGACACCGCGCCCGCGGCGCCGTGATCGTGGTCGGCGGCGTGGCTCTCGTGCGTGCCGACCACGGCGAGCACGGCGATCGCGCTGAACAGCGCGACCAGCCCGGACCACGTCAACCTCTTGCGCCGTAGCGCCATCGAACTGCCGTTCATCGGGAGACCTCCTGTGTGTGAATGGGCCGAGCGAGGCGGCCCGTGGGTTGCGTCAGCCAGAGCGCGAACGCGACCCCGGCGATCTCGATCGACGTGGTGAGGACGCCCACCGTGTCGACCGCCTCGCGCTCCGGATCCAGGACCGGGAGCCCGATGGTTCGGGTGGCGAGATAAGCGAGAGCGAGCCCGAACAGCAGAAGCGCCGCCCCGGCGAGAACTCGCCGGTCGGTCGGGCGCAGGCTGACGGCGACGAGCGCGCTCAGCAGCAGCACGACGGCGACCAGAAAGGCCACCCCGAGCCGCGGCTCCTCTGACAGGTGCGCCGGCACGAGGCCGGCGTGGGCGCCCGCGCTCGCGGCGCACGCCAGCACCACGACGGTCGAGCCGAGCGCCCCCTCGGCACTGCGGAATTCTTTTCGCATGCCCGGGTTCGCGCCCGGTGCACGCTCGATCTTACGTCTGGCTCACCCCAGCACCGCGTCGGCGATCTCTGCGCAGACGTCGGCGTCGGGTCCCCGCGATGCCCAACCCGGCCACCACCCGGCCGCCCTCGCTTACCGGCACGCCGCCCGGCACGCACAGCACACCGAGCGCTCTAACAGCTCGAGCCGAATTCCGGACTCGTGACGCATCATCAGACCGCGAATCGGATGGGGCGCGAGCTCGAAACACGAGCTGGCGCGGCAAACCCGAAGGCGCGGGAGTAGAACTCACAGGCGGTATCCAGATCTCCGACCGAGAGACCGACGTGATCCAGCGAAGAGGCATACCGAACGCACAATCGTGGCGCGTCTACAGTTGGGGCGCCGGGATGATCCCGGTCGCCTCGCCCGCAGATGACGCCCGGCGTGGCCACCGCTTCAGGCGGGCGGCGGCGGGACGGCAAACTCGCGTCCTGCGGCGCGGTGGCATGCCGGGGCTGTTCGCCGCCGTCGCGGAGCCGACGACCGCCGCGACCCGATAACGACGAGGAGAGGTCATGAGCCAGACAACGATCGAGGTCAAGACCCCGCGCGGCACGATGCCGGTCCACGTCAACCGCCCGGACGCCGACAAGGCCGCGCCGGTCGTCGTGCTGTACATGGACGCGCCCGGGATCCGGCCGGCCCTGCACGGGCATGCCGAGCGGCTGGCGGGCGCCGGATACACCGCGGTCCTGCCCGACCTCTACTACCACCTCGACGAGCCACCGGACACCGACAAGCTGGCCGCCGGAGACGCCGAGGAGTTCGCACGCATGCAGGAGATCGTCGCCCGGATGGAGGACGACGCCGTGCTCGAGGACACCCGGCTGCTGCTCGCGACGCTGCCCGACCGTCCCACCGGCGCGTGGGGCTGCGTGGGCTTCTGCATGGGCGGGCGGTTCGGGCTGCGCGCAGCCGACGAATTCGGCTCGGAGCTGGCCGCCGCGTCGCTCCTGCATCCCGCGCGCCTGGTCACCGACGAGCCCGACTCACCGCACCTGAGCGTCGACCGCATCCGCGGTGCCCTCTACTTCGGCTTCGGCGAGGCGGACCACGTCACCCCGCTTTCGAGCATTCCGCCGCTGCGTGAGCAACTCGAGCGCCACGACGTCGCGCACCAGATCGAGGTGCTGCCGGGCGCCGAGCACGGCTACACGATGCCGGGGCGGGCGGCCTACAACCCGCAGGCCGCCGAGCGCGCCTGGGCCGGGACGCTCGAGCTGTTCGGCGAACGGCTGTGAAGCCGACCGCTGTTCTGATCGACATCATGCGCACCGTCGAGCTCCGCTCGATCCACCGCGCGGACGGATGAGTGAGATCGGTGTCGGGTCCGCATGGCGCAGGCCGAGCGGGAGGCCGGTGTGCCGCTCCCGACCGCGGCGCCGCATCACTTCGGCCATCCGCCCATCCGTAACTGCGGGAGCGTGTGCGGCTCGGTGGCGCATGCCGATCCAGCCGCCGAGGTGCCTGCCGCCCTGCTCGCGCTCGACGGCGAGGTCGTGCGCAGCGTGCGCGGGCGGCGGCCGACTCGGTCGACCCGTCCGGTCACGCGAGCCACTCGCGGCGGTGATCGCCGATCACATCCCCAGACCACGACCCTCGCCGAGTACCTGATCCCCCGGGCCACCGACCTCCCCGCGATCGAGATCGAGCACCTCGGGGCGCCCTCCGAGCACGGCCCGGCCGGGATCAAGGGCTTGGCCGAAGGACCCGCGTCGGCCGCCCCGGCCGCCCTCGTGTGCGCCGTCCTCGACGCGATTGGGCCCCAAGGCACGGCGATCGAGGAGCTCCCGCTGCGCCCCGAGACGATCGCCCGGGCGCTCGCGCAGGTAACGACCTACTCGACGAGCATCTGCTCGCCCATCTCGGCGCGCAGATCGATCAGCTTGTTGCGCTGGAGCTTGCCGGTCGGCGTGCGCGGCAGAGCGTCGACCCAGTACGTCTCGCGCGGTCGCCGGTGACGGGGCAGCGCCTCGATCGCCGCCCCAAGCGCCAGGACGGCCTGCTCGCGCAGCCCGTCCTTGGCGACCGCGAACACCGCGATCATGCCGAGCCCGTCACCGGTCTCGACCGGAGCCGTTCCGAGCTCCTGAACGAACTCCCGGCAGCCGGCGATCAGGGCATGGTCGACGTCGGCGACGCTCACCCACTGCCCGGCGATCTTCAACAGATCGTCCTGCCGGCCCCGGATCTCGAAGCGGCCGTCACCCGCGTCGAGGAACAGGTCACCGGGACAGAAGCACCCCGGGGTAAAGCATTCAGCGGTGGCCTCCGCTCGCTGCCAGTAGCCAAGCGCTGCCGAGGGGTGACGGATCCAAACCCGACGTGGCGTGCCGTCAGAGCGCGGTTCCCGCCAGCTCAGCTCGGCGCGCGGCGAAGGGCGCAGAAGCCCGCTCCCGTCGGGGTCGTACAACATCAGGAAGTTCGTCTCGCTGGTCCCGTAGCCGTCCACGATTCCGCGGCCCGTCGCCTCGAGCCAGGCCGAGCGAATCGCCGCGGGGAGCTTCTCGCCGGCCGAGACGAAGTGACGTACGTCCTTCAGTTCCGGCGCCAGACCGGCCTGGAGCAGCTTGAGGTAGAGGGTCGGGACGATGAACGCCGCGCTCGGCCGATGCCGGGCCACGATCTCGACGACCCGCTGCGGCGTGGCCCACTCGCGATCGAGGATCACGGTCGCGCCGCTGCGCAGGCCCGCGCAGAGGCTGTTGGCGTGCGCGTAGGCGAAGAACAGCTTCGACGAGGAGTAGAACCGATCGTCGCGGCCCGCCCCGAGCACGCCGGCCGAGATGTCGGTTGCCGCGAGCACGCACCGCTGCGCATGGATGGCGCCCTTTGGCACCCCGGTGGTGCCCGATGTATAGATCCAGAACGCCGGGTCGTCCGCGTCTCGCTCGGCCGCCTCGACTGGAGGCTGACCGTCCAGCAGCACGTCGAACTCGGCCTCGCTGACGACTTGGGGGCCTCCGCCTGCGGCCTCCACACAGCCCCCGAACAAATCGAGTGTCTCGGCGGCACACCACGCGAACCGGGCGCCGCACTCGCCGACGATCACCGAAAGCTCGCGCTCGAACAGGCGCGAGTTGAGCCCGACGGCCACTCCCCCCGCCCAGATCGCTCCGAGGTACGCCTCGACCCAGCCGATCGAATCGGGCGCCAGCACAAGCACGCGGTCGCCCGTCCCCAACCCGAGCGAGCGCCACACGCCGGCCGCGCGGGCCACGCGGTCGCGCAGCCGCTCATAGGTGATCGAGCCCTCGTCGGACTCGATCGCGACCTTCCCGGGCTCTCCAACCTCGAGCAGATACGCCGCGGCGTTCACTGCCGAAAATCCTATATCGAGGGGCGCGCGGCACAAAGGACCAAGTCTTTACCTGCCGAGGGACAACCAGTAGTGTTCCGTATTGTGAACTCAGTCCTCGTGGCTGAACAGCGGACCGGCGGTGCGATGGTCCCCGCGGTCGACCGCGCCGCCCGCCTCCTGCGTGCCCTCAGCGCGCACGAGAGCGAGGGCCCAGACCAGCCCGGCATGAGCGCCGCGGAGCTGAGCCGGGAGCTCGACATCTCCAAGAGCACCCTGTCGGCGCTGCTGACCACGCTCGAGCGCCACCGGCTGGTTGAGCGAGATCCGCTCACGCGCAGGGTCCGGCTGGGGCTCGCGCTGGTGGAGCTTGCGGCGTCAGTCTCGACCGATGTCGACGTCCGGGAGGCGGCCAGGCCGCACCTCGTCCGGCTACGCGGGCACAGCGGGGAGACCGCGATCCTCCACCTGCTCAGCGGCGACGACGTGAGGATCGCCGAGCGGGCCGAGCCCGATACGCAGCTCAAGGTCGTCGCGCCGCTCCGGACCCGGCTGCCGCGGTTTGCGGGATCGGTGGGCAAGGTCATGCTGGCCGCGCTGGAGCCCGCCGAGGCGGAGGCGATCGTCCGCGCCCAAAGGCTGCCGGCCTTCACGCCCCGCTCGATCGTCGATCCCGGTGCGTATCTGGAGCAGGTGGCGCAGGCGCGACGGCGGGGTTACGCGCGCGAGAACGAGGAGTACCTGATCGGCGTGAGCGCGGTGTCCGCGCCGGTGATCAACCACGCGGGTCAAACGATCGGCACGATCTCGGTGGCCTGCGTGAAGACGCGCGCCCGCGAGCGCCTGCATGAGTTGGCAATACCCGTGATGAACGCCGCCGCGCAGACTTCGCGGCGGCTCGGAGCACCCGGGGAGGGACGATGGCCGTCACACCGACGAGCAAGCAACTCGTCGCGCTCAACATAAACGGCGACGACTACGAACTGGCAATCACGCCGTCGCACACGCTGCTCGAGGTGCTGCGCGAGGATGCCCACCTGACCGGCACCAAGCACGGCTGCGAGCAGGGCGAGTGCGGCCTGTGCACGGTTCTCATCGACGGGCGCCCGCAGTTCTCATGCCTGACGCTCGCGGTCGAGGTCCACGGCAGCGAGATCCGCACCGTCGAAGGCCTCGCCTCCGGCGGCGAGCTGCACCCGCTCCAACGGGCGTGGGGCGAGACGGGCGCCTCGCAGTGCGGCTACTGCACGTCCGGGATGCTGATGTCGGCGCAGGCGCTGCTCGAGCGCAATCCGTCTCCGAGCCGCACGGAGATCAGAGAGGCGCTCGCCGGCAACCTGTGCCGGTGCACGGGCTATCAGGCGATCATCGAGGCGGTCGAGCTCGCGGCGGTGCGGATGCGGGGCGCGGCGTGATGGCGGTCACCACCGAACCCACGCAGGCTCAGGGCACGGCCGTGGTCGGCGGCACGGATCCAAAGATCGACGCCCACGCCAAGGCCACGGGCCAGACCGTGTACGCCGACGACATCCACCTGCCGCGGATGCTCGTCGGCCGGCTGCTGCGCAGCCCGCACCGCCACGCGAAGCTCCTGAGCATCGATGTCAGCCGGGCTGCGTCGCTGCCCGGCGTGCACGGCGTCCTCACCGGCGAGGACCTCCCGATCCGCTACGGGATCATGCCGGTCGCCCAGGATGAGCACGCGCTCGCCCTCGAGAAGGTCCGGTATCACGGCGAGCCGGTCGCCGCGGTGGCGGCGATCGACGAGGAGACGGCCGAGGAGGCGCTGCGCCTCATCGAGGTGAAGTATGAGGAGCTGGCGCCGATCAGCTCGATCGCCGACGCGATGAATCCGAACCTCCCGCTGATCGACGTCGAGCGCGACCGCGACGGCAACGGCGTCGGCCGGCAGGTCAACCGGAAAGGGACGCTCGAGTTTGGCGATGTCCCCGGCGGCTTTGCCCGGGCCGATCGCACCTACGAGGATCTGTTCTTCTTCGAGGGCAACACCCACCTGCCGATGGAGGAGCACGCCGCGGTCGCGCAGTGGGAGCCGGAGCCCCGCGGTCGGCTCACGCTCTGGTCCTCGACCCAGGTGCCGCACTACCTGCACCGCACGCTGGCGAGGGTGCTCGAGCTCCAGCCAAACCGGATCCGGGTCATCGCCACGCCGGTCGGCGGCGGCTTCGGCGGCAAGAGCGACCCGTTCGCGCACGAGATCTGCGCCGCGCGGCTGGCGATGGTCACGGGCCGGCCGGTGAAGTTCACGCTCACGCGCGAGGAGGTCTTCTACGCCCACCGGGGCCGCCATCCGGTGCTGATGCGGGTGCGCACCGGCTTCAAGGAGGACGGGACGCTGACCGCGATGGCCTTCCGGACGATGCTCGACGGCGGCGCGTTCGGCAGCTACGGCCCCGCCTCGGTGTACTACACCGGCGCGCTCCAGACGGTCACCTACGACATCCCGACGTACAAGTTCGAGGGCGTGCGCGTCCTGACCAACAAGCCACCGTGCGGGCCCAAGCGCGGACACGGCACGCCCCAGCCGCGGTTCGCCCTGGAGTGCCATCTCGACAAGATCGCCGTCGACCTGGGCATCGACCCGATCGACCTCCGCCTGCGCAACCTGATCGAGCCGTACTCGTACAGCATCAATCACCTGCGGGTCACTTCCTGCGGCCTGCGCGAGTGCATCGAGATCGTCGACGAGGCGTCGGGCTGGCGCGCGAAGCACGGAAAGCTCCCCTACGGCCGGGGCGTCGGCTTCGCGGTCGGCTCGTACCTGTGCGGCGCCGGGCTGCCCATCTACTTCAACGACATGTCGCAGTCCGAGGTGCAGATCAAGGTCGATCGCGGCGGCGGGGTCACCGTGTACTCGATGGCCATCGACATCGGCCAGGGCTCGGACCACATGCTGGTCACGATCGTCGCCGAGGTGCTGGGTCTGCGCCCGCGCGACATCGCGCTCGTCGCGGCCGACACCGACCTGACCCCGATCGACCTCGGGAGCTACTCGAGCCGGGTCACGTTCATGGCCGGCAACGCTGCCGTGCAGGCGGCGCAGCGGATGCGCGACAAGGTGTTCGCCGCCGTCTCGGCCGACCTCGGGGTCCCGGTCGAGAGGCTCGTGGCCCGGGACGGTCGCATCTTCGACCGCGACGATCCCGACATCGGCATGGATTGGCCGGCGGCCGTCGGGGTCGCGTCCGTATTGCATGCACCGCTCGTCACCGCGGGCTCGTACAAGACCCCGAAGCTCGCCGGCCCGTACAAGGGCGGCGGCGTCGGGCCTTCGCCGGCGTACAGCTTCACGGCGTCGGTCGTGGAGTTGGACTGCGACCCAGACACCGGCGTCGTCGAGGTCGATCGTGTCTGGATAGCCCACGACATCGGCAAGGCCATCAACCGCGTCTCGGTCGAGGGCCAGGTCGTCGGCAGCGTCTACATGGCGCTTGGGGAGGCGCTGTTCGAGGAGCAGACCTTCCGCCGCGGCTACCTCAAGAACCCATCGATCCTCGAGTACCGCAGCCCAACCTTCCTGGAGATGCCCGAGGTGGAGACGTTCCTTGTGGAGACCGACGATCCCGAGGGTCCGTTCGGCGCCAAGGAGGTCGGCCAGGGTCCGCTGCTGCCGGTCATCCCCGCCGTGGCCAACGCGATCTACGACGCGGTCGGAGTTCGGGTCGACGAGGTCCCGATCTCGCCCGACAAGGTCGTCAAGGCGCTCCAGGAGCAGGCGAAGGGCAACGAACCCCGCGTCGGCCCCAAGGCGATGCCGGAGTACGACTACGGCGAGCCGGTTAGGGTCGACCCGCCCGACCAGCTCTCGCTTCGTGAGGTGCTGGCCCCATGATGCGGCTGCCGCGGTTCGCGTACCTTCCGGCGTCGACGAGCGCCGAGGCGGCGCAGCTGTTGAGCGAGAATCCCGGCGCCCAGCTCGTCGGCGGCGGTACCGATCTGTTCCCGAAGATGAAGCGGCGCCAGCTCGAGCCTAAGGTCCTGGTCGGGCTGCGCGGCGTGTCTGAGTTGTGCGGCATCAGCTCGGGCGGCGGGGCATCGATCGGCGCGGGAACGCGACTGCACGAGCTGGCCGCAGCGCCGGAGATCGTCCGGCGCTATCCGGCGCTGGCGCGGGCGGCGTCGCTGGTCGCCAGCCCCCAGATCCGAAACGCCGGCACGGTCGGCGGGAACCTGTGCGTCGACACCCGCTGCAACTACTACGACCTCCCGTACGACCGCCGGTGCGCGCACGACTTCTGCCTGAAGACCGGCGAGACCGCGGTGTGCCGCCTCGCGCCGGGAGGCGATCGCTGCTGGGCCGTGTCCTCGACCGATCTCGCGCCCGTGGCGCACGTGCTCGGCGCCTCGGTCCGGCTCGTGAGCACTCGCGGTGAACGGACGCTGCCGATCGCGCAGCTGTACACGATGGACGATGGAATCGACTACCTGCAGAAACAACCCGACGAGGTGCTGACCGCACTCAGGCTGCCGCCCGCCGAGGACGGTCTCCGAGCGACATATGTGAAGTTCCGGCGCCGCGGGGCGATCGACTTTCCGCTCCTGGGCGTGGCAGCGGCGGTACGGACCGAGGCGGACGGCACGTGCACCGAGGCGCGGATCGTCCTCGGGGCCGTGGCGACGGCGCCGCTGCCGGTCCCGAAGGCGGCCGCGGTCCTCGTGGGCGCCACGCTGACCGAGGAGACGATCACCGCCGCCGCCGAGACGGCCATGTCCGCCACCAAGCCGATGGACGCGCTGGACCTGCCGCTGGGCTACCGCAGGCGGATGGTCATGGTTCACGTCGCCCGCGCGCTGCGTGAGCTCGCCCAGCCGCCGCGCTGACGTGGGCTGGATCGACGTCCGGCCTACGACCGCCGCCGAGCCGACAGCGTCCGCGAGGTGCCGAGCGCGGCCGCACGCACGACCGGGGCCAGCCGGGCCGCCACCGCACTGCCCGCGTTGGCGACCACGGACAGCGCCGCGATCACGTCGCCCCGGGCGTCGGTGATCGGCGCGGCCACCGACACCGCATCGTCGGTGACCTGCCGATCGGAGATCGCCACCCCGTCGCGGCGGATCTGGGCGAGCATCCGCTCCAGCCGGGCCGGATCGGTGACCGTGTAGTCGGTGAACCGCTGCAAAGGCCCGCCGAGCACCTCCTGCTGCACGGCCGAAGGAGCATGGGCCAGCAACACCAGGCCGATGCCGGAGGCATGGAGGGGAAACCGCCCGCCCACCCGCGTGAGCACGCCGACCGCGCGGCGCCCGGCGATTCGCTCGATATAGACGACGTCGTGGCCCTCGCGTACGCCGAGCTGCGCGTTCTCGTGGGTGACCTCGTAGAGATCCTCGAGGAACGGCAGCGCGGCCTCGCGCAGCGGCACGCCGCGGGGGGCCAGCGAGGCGATCTCCCACAGCCGCAGGCCGATCCGGTAGGTCCCGTCGGCGTCGCGCTCGAGCGCGCCCGCACGGCGCAGCTCGGCCACCAGCCGATGGGCGGTGGTGAGCGGCAGACCGGCCCGGCGCGCGATCTCGGACAGGGTCAGGGTCGGAGCGGCCGGCGTGAACGCCTCGAGCACGCCGAACGCGCGCGCGGTGACCGACCGGGCCTGGGTTCGGGCGCGAAGTTGTCTCACACCGGTGCATTTTGCCGACTACTTCCGCTCAGCGGAATAAGGCGGCAGAATGCGCTGGGATGGGCGGAGTGCGCGAGCGAGCCGACGACCGGTCGGTCACCGCGCGCGCGTTTGGCGTCCTCGCGACGTTTACGCCGGCCGCCCCCGCCCTGTCCCTGTCCGAGATTGCGCG
>DATFDC010000286.1:0-6877 GCA_035252415.1 Solirubrobacteraceae bacterium | reverse complement strand
AGCTGCTGGTGGACGTCGAGTCGTACACGAAGGTCCAGGGCCAGCCCTTGCTGCCCTCGGAGATGGAGCAGGCGATCCTGGAGCGTCTGGCATGACCGCCCTGACCAAGGCCGACTTCCAGTCCGACCAGGAGACCCGCTGGTGCCCGGGCTGCGGCGACTACGCGGTGCTCTCCGCGGTACAGCAGTTCATGCCCGAGCTGGGGATCCCGCCCGAGAAGATCGTGTTCATCACCGGGATCGGCTGCGCCGGCCGGTTCGCCTACTACATGAACACCTACGGGATGCACTCGATCCACGGTCGCGCTCCGGCCCTGGCCACCGGGCTGGCCTCGACACGCGAGGACCTCTCGATCTGGATCGTCACCGGTGACGGCGACTCGCTGTCGATCGGCGGCAACCACCCGATCCACGCGCTGCGCCGCAACGTCCCGATCAAGATCCTGCTGTTCAACAACCAGATCTACGGCCTGACCAAGGGCCAGGCCTCACCGACCTCCGAGATCGGCAAGGTGACCAAGTCGACCCCGTTCGGCGTGGCCGACCACCCGTTCAACCCGGTGTCGCTCGCGCTGGGCGCCGAGGCCAGCTTCGTCGCGCGCACGATCGACCGCGACCGCCGGCACCTGACCGAGGTGCTGCGCGCCGCGGCGACTCATGAGGGCGCGGCGCTGGTCGAGATCTACCAGAACTGCCCGGTGTTCAACGACGGCGCGTTCTTCGCGCTGACCGAGAAGGAAACCAAGGACGCCAACCAGATCCGGCTGACCGCCGGCCAGCCGATCCGCTTCGGGGTCGAGAACGAGCGCGGGGTGGCCCGGGGTCCCGACGGCGGCCTGGCCATCGTCGACGTGGCCGAGGTCGGCGAGGACGCGCTGATCGTGCACGACCCGACGCGTCCCGATCCCGGCCTGGCCTTCTCGCTGGCGCGCCTGGCCGACAACCCGAGCGTCCCGACGCCGATCGGCGTCTTCCGCGACGTGCAGCGCCCGGTGTACGCGCGACACGGCTCGATGCGCCGCACCCCGACCGAGGTCGAGCTCGCCGACCTGCTCGTCGGGTCGGACAGCTGGACCGTCGGCTGAGTGTGAACATCGAGCTGCTGTGGTGGGAAGGCTGTCCTTCGACTGAGTCGGCGCTCGCCGCCGTCCGCGGGGCACTGAGCGAACTGGGGCTGTCCGACGTCGAGGTTCGGATGCGCGAGGTCGCGACCGACGCTGACGCACGCGACGCGCGATTCGTCGGGTCGCCGACGATCCTGATCGACGGGGCCGATCTCGTGCCGGCGGCCGACGAGGAGCAGATCGGGCTGAGCTGCCGCGTGTACCGCCACCGCGACGGCCGGGTGAGCCCGATTCCCGATCCGGACGATCTGCGCGAGGCGCTCGCGCGGGCGGCGCAGCGCGCGGAGGCGAAGCGGTAACCGGTCGCGTTCAGGCGACGTAGCCGCCGGGCGGATCGAGCGGCAGGCCGGCGGCGTGCCAGTCGAGGAGGCCGCCGAGCATGTTGTGGGCGTCGAACCCGGCGCCGCGGAACGCCTCGGTGGCCATCGCCGAGCGAGCGCCGCTGCGGCAGTAGAAGACGACCGGACGGTCGCGGTCGATCGTGTCGACCTCGGCCCCGAGCCGGGCAAGCTCGATGAAGCGGTCGCCGGCGATCCGCCCGGCGTCGCGCTCCTCGGGCTGGCGGACGTCGATCAGCTGGATCTCGCCGCGTTGCAGAAGCTCCGCGACCTCCTGCGGCGTGTAGTCGTCCATCGGTCGGAGGCTAGCGGTAGGCTGACGCGCGCGATGGGGTTCTTCGCGCGCGGCGGCGGGCAGGACGACGACGAGCAGTCCGAGGCGCTCGCCCGGATCGAGGCGGGCGGGATCCCGGCCGAGGCCGAGGAGCGGCTGAAGGCGCTTGGGAGCGGCGGGTCGCTGTTCACCAGCGGGCTGTCGGTCAACGAGTTCGCGCTGCTCGGACGGATGGGACCGCAGCCGCTGGCGCAGGTCATGGGCGCTAGCGTGGTGCGCACCGGGTGGCAATACCTGCCGGCGCTCGATCCTTCGGAGAGGGTCATGCCCCGGAGCGGGGGGTACTCCTCGCGGTACGGCATCTCGGGTCCGAGCCCGACCGGCTACCAGCTGGGCAACCTCTACACCGAGCCCTCGATCGCCCAGGTGCGCAGCTACAAGTGGCACGCCACCGTGGTGTGTGAGCTCGACACGCTGACCGACGCGTGGAACCTGGCCCGGCGCCGAGCCCTCGACCGGTTGACCGAGGAGGCGCTCCAGGTCGGCGCCGATGCGGTGGTCGGGGTGCACCTGCACCGCTCCGACCACGATCTGGGCAGCGGGACGATCGAGTACGCGGTGACGGGCACGGCGATCCGCGTACCGGGCGCCGACGCGGCCGGCTGGCCGCTGCTCACCGACATCTCGGTGCAGGACTACTGGCGGCTGCGAAGCGCCGGCCGCGAGCCGGTCGGGCTGCTGGCCACCACCGAGGTCGTGTTCGCCTCGCCGCCCTACGCCACGCGGATGCGGCGAGCCCGGCAGGCCAGGCAGAACCAGGAACTCGAGGAGCTGAGCCGGGGCTTCCACGCCGCCCGTGACACGATCCGCGCCCGGCTGATCGGCCAGGTGGCCGACGCCCACGCGGAGGGGGCGGTCGGGGTTGAGTTCGCCCACCACGTGCATCGCGAGAAGCTCGCGGTCGCTTCGTCGCTGACCGGCGGCCTGCAGCGGGGCTGGCGGCTCGGGCGGTTCGGGATCCCCTACAAGGTGAGCGGCGGGAGCGACGTCGAGCGCCGGGGCTGGGTGATCACGATGCACGCGGCAGGAACGGCGATTCGATCCGGACGGGGCCGGGAGTCGCCGCAAGTCAAGACATCGATGCGCATGAGGTAATGACCACGAATGACTGACTACGACCCGAAATCCCTGGAGGGCATTCCCGAGTCAGGCGTCCAGCGCCTGGAACAGAACCGCGAGGGCCTCTACACCTCCGATCTGAGCGTGAACGAGTTCCTGCTGATCACCGAGGCGGGCTTCGACCCGGTCGGGCTGGTCGTGGGCAGCTCGATCTTCCACATCGGGATCCAGGTCGCCGGCCCGACCCAGAGCCGGGAGCTCGACACGCTCTCGCAGGCCATGTACAGCGCGCGACACCTGGCCATGACCCGCATGGAGGAGGAGGCCGATCAGCTCGGCGCCGACGGGATCGTCGGCGTGCGCCTGGACATCGGCCGCTACGACTGGGGGCCGAGCATGGCCGAGTTCATCGCGATCGGCACCGCGGTCAAGCATCGCGGCGGCGAGCTTCACCGCGCCCCGAACGGCCGGCCGTTCCAGAGCGACCTGTCCGGGCAGGAGTTCTGGACGCTGCTGCGCACCGGCCATCGCCCGGTGGGCATGGTCATGGGCAGCTGCGTGTTCCACGTGGGGCGGCGGGGGCCGCTGCGCACGATCGCCCAGACCGGCCGCAACGCCGAGCTGCCGAACTACACCCAGGCGCTGTACGCGGCGCGCGAGCTGGCCATGCAGCGCATGCAGTCCGAGGCGCAGGAGCTGGACGCCGAGGGCATCGTCGGCGTCTCGCTGTCGGAGCGCAGCCACGGGTGGGGGAGCCACGTGATCGAGTTCTTCGCGCTGGGCACGGCGATCGTGTCGACCGGCGAGGCGACGAAGATCGAGCCGCCGGTCACCGTGCTCGACCTGAACGATCAGCGTTCCGGCTAGTCCGAGCGCAGGACTTCGGCCGGCGAGCGGGTCGCCCCGAGGCGGGCCGGGAACGCGGTCAGCGCCGCAACGACGATCAGCGTCCCCGGGACCACGGCGAGCAACCACCAGAGCGGGGGGCTCGCCTCGCCCAGGTGGCCGCCGGCCAGTTGGTAGAGACCGAGGCCGACCGGGATGCCGAGACACGCCCCGAGGAGACCGGGGAGGAGCTGCGCGGCGGTCAGTCCGGCGCCGACCTGGCCCGGGGTGGCGCCGATCGCCCGGGTCAGCGCGGTCGGCCGCTGGGCGTCGATCACGGTCACCCAGGCGGTGAAGATCGCGTTGATCCCCGCGAGCACGACGAGGATCGCCGTGAGGACGAACACCAGATGGCTCACCCGGTCGGCGACCCCGCCGGTGCCGAAGAAGACGCCGGAGTGCTGCTGGTTGTTGGTGTCGATTCGGTACTGGAGTGCGAGCGTCGCGACGATCATCGCCACCGCGACGGTCAGGCTGGCGGCGGTGAGGGCGACCCGGCGGGGACGGCGGGCGACCACGCGCAGACCGAACAGGAGCGGCACCGGGAGGCGCGAGGAGAGCGCGATCAGCCACGGCCGCCGCCGGGGTGGGTGGGCCGGGTCGTTGAGCGCTCCGACGGTGCTGGTCCGGGCGCCGCGGATGGCGGGCACGATCGTCGCGGCGGCGGCGACGACCATGGCCACCGCGACCACCTCGGCGATCGCCTCGGCCGAGAGGGGCGGCGTCGGCGGGCTTCCGAGCAGCCCGGCGCCGGGATTCGTGAGTACCGGGGCGAGCAGCCTCCCGGCGGCGATTCCGACCGCCGCGGCAGCCAGCGCCAGGAGCAGGTTCTCGGCCAGCAGCACCACGGCCACGAGCAGCGGCGTGGCGCCGACCGCCTTGAGCAGGCCCACGCGGCGCGTCTGCTCGGCCATCCTGCCGCCGACCACGACCGCGATGCTGGCCAGGGCGAGCAGCGCCAGCAACGAGCTGCCGACCAGCAGCGCCTTCTGGTCGACGGTGATCACCCTGAAGTCGTCGTGGGCGATGGCCAGCCAGGTCTGCACCGACGGGCTCTCCGCGTCGCCCGTGTCGGCGAAGAACCGGGTCCCGACCGGGCCGAACTCGAAGTCGTAGGCCGACGCCGGGTGGAGGAGCTTCAGATCGAGCACGTACCCGAGTGGTTGCTGCGGCGTGGCCAGGCGCATCGCGTCGGCCCGGGTGAGCCAGATGACGCCCGGCTTGCTCACCGGGTAGAAGCACTGGGCGGTACTGGCGGCGATCCCGACCACTCCAAACCGGCGGCCGTTCAGCCGGATCGCGTCCCCGGCGTGCAGACCGAGGGCGCTGGCGAAGCCGCTCTCGAGCACCGCCCCGCCCGGCCGGATCCAACCTCCCGAGGAAAGCGCCGGCCGATCGATCGGCGCCGGCGCGATGTCCCGCCCCTCGGCCAGGGCCGACAGGTTCACGCGGGGCGCGGTCAGCCGCACGGAGGCGAACGGGTAGGGCCCGGCCACGCCGGACACGCCGCGGGCGCGGGTCAGCACGGCCAACTGAGCCCTGGCTTTCGTGAGCGAGCCGCCCGGCGGGCTGATCTGCGCCACCACGTCGGGGCCGTTCGTCGCCGCCCGGGTGCGCGCGAACGGGCTGTCGGTGACCTTGCGCAGGGCGAGGCCGAGCGTCAGCGTCGTGGTCGTGGTGACGATCATGACCAGCAGCAGCGCGGCCTGGACCGGGCGGCGCTTGATGTCGCCTATGACCAGACGCCAGATCAGCAGTGCGCGGCCCACGCGGCGCTCAGCCCTCCAGTCCGGTGATCTCGGTGAGGGTCCGGGCGCTGCCGCCGGTCAGCCTGGTCTCGTCGACGAAGGCCCCGTCGCGCATCGAGATCAGCCGATCTGCGGTGGCGGCGACTCGCGAGTCGTGGGTGACGATGGCCAGCGTCTGCCCGCCTTGGCGCAGCTGGTCGAACAGGCGCAGCACGTCGGTGGTGGCGGCGCTGTCCAGGTTGCCGGTCGGCTCGTCGGCCAGGACCAGGAGCGGGGAGTTGGCCAGCGCGCGGGCGATCGCCACCCGCTGGCGCTGACCCCCCGACAGGGCGGAGGGCAGATGCCCGGCCCGGTCCTCGAGGTCCACCTGGATGAGCAGGTCGCGCGCTCGTTGACGGGCGGTGCGCGGCGAGGCGCCGGCCAGCAGCGCGGGGAGCTCGATGTTCTCGAGCGCGGTCAGCTCGTCGACCAGGTGAAAGGCCTGGAACACGAACCCGAGCGCGTGTCGCCGCTGGCGGGCCAGGCTGGATTCGGGAGCGTCGTGGATCGGCCGGCCGGCCAGCTCGAGCGTGCCCGCGGTGGGCCGCTCGAGCCCGCCCAGCAGGTAGAGCAGGGTCGACTTGCCACATCCGCTCGGCCCGACAATCGCCACGGACTCACCTCGGTCCACGGTCAGGGTCACGTCGTCGACCGCGCGGACCAGGGCGGCGCCACGGCCGTACTCCTTGCTGAGCCCGCGGGCGACGAGAATCGGCTCGGTCATCGTTCCCTCGCTTCGTTCCAATATCTGGCGCACGCCTCGAGCCAGCGCAGGTCGGCCTGGAGGCGCAACACGACACCCTCGAGCAGCAGCGCCGCCACGGATCCGGACGGCTCGGCCAGCGCGGCGCGCTGGGCCTGGGCCAGCCCGATCAGCAGCTCACTGCGCTGGCCGTCGACGATCCCGACCGGATCGGCGAGCCCGGCCGCGGCCGCCGCGACCAGCTTGAGATGGAACTCGGCCGGCGCCGGCTTGGGCCAGCTCGTGTCGTGCAGCCACGCCTCGACCCGCTCGCGGCCGGCCGGGGTGAGCGAATACACCTTGCGGTCGGGCCGGTCGGCCTGGCCGACCCGGTGCGAATCGACCAGCCCGGCCTTCTCCAGGCGGGTCAGTGTCACGTAGACCTGACCGTCGTTCAGCGCGCCGGCCAGCGGACCGAGCGCGAGGGCCAGGCGGGCCTTGAGCTGATAGCCGTGCGAGTCCTCGCTGGCCAGCAGGGCGAGCAGGACCTCCTGGACGACGCGGAGCTGGTAGCCGTGAAGTGGCGCGGGGGCGGGGAGTTCGGCGGGTTCGGCCATGGCTCGGGCCTAACGGTTAGTTATAGCTCGAATATAACCGTTAGGTAGAGCC
>DATFDC010000285.1:0-3222 GCA_035252415.1 Solirubrobacteraceae bacterium | reverse complement strand
TGGTCGCGGTCGATCGTGCGCGCGACGAAGCTGGCCTCGGCGCCCAGCGCGAGCGACACCGGGTTGAACGGGTGGTCGGCCACGCCGAACGGGGTCGACTTGGTGATCTTGCCCAGCTCCGAGGTGGGCGAGGCCTGCCCCTTGGTCAGCCCGTAGATCTGGTTGTTGAACAGGAGGATCTTCACCGGCACGTTGCGCCGGAGCGCGTGGATCAGGTGGTTGCCGCCGATCGACAGCGAGTCGCCGTCGCCGGTGATGATCCAGATCGACAGGTCCTCCCGGGTCGAGGCCAGCCCGGTGGCCAGCGCCGGGGCGCGGCCGTGGATCGAGTGCATCCCGTACGTGTTCATGTAGTAGGCGAACCGCCCGGCGCACCCGATGCCGGTGATGAAGACGATCTTCTCGGGCGGGATCCCCAGCTCGGGCATGAACTGCTGCACGGCCGAGAGCACCGCGTAGTCCCCGCAGCCCGGGCACCAGCGCGTCTCCTGATCGGACTGGAAGTCCGCCTTGGTCAGCTCATGCGGCGTTCCGCCGTTTCCATTGCCTGTGACTACTGCGCTCATTGCCGCTCCGCGATCTGCTCTTCGATTTCCGAGGCGAACAACGGCTGCCCCTGCACCTTGCAGAACGACTCGACGTCGACCAGGTACTTGGCCCGCAGCAGCATGGCCAGCTGACCGGTGTTCATCTCGGGCACCAGCACCCGGTCGAACGAGCGCAGCACGTCGCCCGTGTTGGCCGGGAACGGGTTCAGGTGGTGCAGGTGCGCGCAGGCCACCACGTGGCCGGCCTCGCGGGCGCGGCGCACGCCGGCCCGGATCGCACCCTCGCTCGAGCCCCAGCCGAGCACGAGCAGCCGGGCGCCGGGCTCGGAGTCGACGTGCAGCGGCGCAATCTCGCGCGCGATCCCGTCGATCTTGTCCGAGCGCAACTCGGTCATCCGCTCGTGATTGCCCGGGTCATAAGAGATGTTGCCCGTACCGTCGGCCTTCTCCAGACCGCCGATCCGGTGCGCGAGCCCCGGGGTCCCCGGGATCGCCCACGGACGGGCCAGCCGCTCGTCGCGCGCGTAGGGCTGGAAGCTCTCGGCGTCGGCCTCGGTGGCGAAGCCGGGATCGATGCTCGGCAGCTCGGAGACGACCGGGATCCGCCACGGCTCCGATGAGGAGGCCAGGAACGTGTCCGACAGGAGGATCACCGGCGTGCGGTAGCTGACCGCGATCCGCACCGCCTCGAACGCCGCATCGAAGCAGCCGCCGGGCGTCGACGGCGCGATCACCGGCAGCGGCGACTCGCCGTGGCGCCCGTACATCGCCATCAGCAAGTCGGACTGCTCGGTCTTGGTCGGCATCCCGGTCGACGGACCCGCGCGCTGCACATCGACGATGATCATCGGCAGCTCGAGCGCCACGGCCAGGCCGATCGTCTCGGCCTTCAAATCCATCCCGGGTCCACTCGTCGCGGTCACGCCGAGCCGGCCGCCAAACGCCGCGCCCAGGGCCATTCCCGCGGCGGCGATCTCGTCCTCGGCCTGGATCGTGGCCACGCCCAGCTCGGCGTGCCGCGAAAGCTCATGCAAGAGCTCCGAGGCCGGCGTGATCGGATAGCTGGCCAGCAGCAACGGCACGCCGCTGCGCACGCTCGCGGCGATCAGCCCGAGCGAGAGCGCGTTGATCCCGTTGACGTTGCGGTACGTGCCCGGCGGCACGTCGGTGGCCGGCTTGACCAGATACTGCACGTCGAGCAGCTCGGTCGTCTCGCCGAACGACCAGCCCGCGTTGAACGCGGCCAGGTTCGCCTGGAGCACCGCCGGGCGCTTGGCGAACTTCTGCTCGATCCAGCGCTTGGTCCCCTCGGTCGGGCGCCCGTACAGCCACGAGATCACCCCAAGCGCGAACAGGTTCTTGGCCCGGCCGGCGTCGCGCGTCGAGGCATCCTCGACGTTCTCGACCGCGGCCACCGTCAAAGACGTCATCGGGATGCGGTGCACGCGGTACGCGCTCAGCGACCCGTCCTCGAGCGGGTTCTCGGCGTACCCGGCCTTCTCGAGGTTGCGCTTGGTGAACGCGTCCTCGTTGACGATCAGCGTCGTGCCGCGATCCATCTCGGCGAGATTCGCCTTGAGCGCCGCCGGGTTCATCGCCACCAGCACGTTCGGCTTGTCGCCCGGGGTGAGGATGTCCCGCGAGGCGAAGTGGATCTGGAACGCCGACACCCCGGCCAGCGTGCCCGCCGGTGCGCGGATCTCGGCCGGGAAATTCGGCAGCGTGGCCAGGTCGTTGCCCAGCATCGCGGTCGCGTCGGTGAACCGGCTCCCCGCCAGCTGCATCCCGTCCCCGGAGTCTCCCGCGAAGCGAACTACGACCCGTTCGCGTTCTTCGACCGTCTTAGTCATGGCTGTGCGCCCACATCAACCGCCTACCCATAGTACGCGCAGCCCGGGACGAAGTTTCGCCGCCACCGGGCAAGCCCCCCATTTGGTGGGTCTGGGGCCGCCTTCGGCGGCGTCCATGGGGCCAGGCGACCCCGTCCGGACACGTGTCACGGGTCCACAGCCGAGACCGGACGGGCCTGCCCCGGCCCCACGGACGCCGAGCGAAGCGAGGCCCAGTTACAGCTTGACTACGTTGATCGCCTTGGGGCCCTTGGGCGAGGCCTCTTCCTCGTAGGAGACCTTGAGGCCCTCGGCCAGGGAGCGATAACCGTCGGCGGTGATGCTCGAGTGATGGACGAACAGATCGCGACCGCCGTCATCCGGCGTGATGAAGCCGAAGCCCTTCTCGTCGCTGAACCATTTGACTGTGCCGTTCGGCATTGTGGAGTGTTCCTCCGTGGCTTGAAGTGCTGCTACGGAGGAGTTGCCGCCCGGAGCCTGCACCTGCTTGACCCACCGCCCGTCGGTCGGGCGGCCTTACGAGGTGGGAAGGTACAGGAGATGGAGGACCCAATGTCAATCCGTGCTGACGTGAAGTTGCCTTTGCGCGAAATAACCGTGCGAACCTCCCGGTCGTCGGGCCCGGGCGGTCAGCATGCAAACGTCACCGCCTCGCGCGTCGAGGTCATCTTCGACGTCGAGGCGTCGAGCGCGCTGAGCGCCGCGGAGAAGCGCCGGGTGATCGCCCGCCTCGGTCCGCGGGTGACCGCGGTGGCGCAGGATGCCCGCAGCCAGACCCGCAATCGCGAGCTCGCCCTCGAGCGCCTACGCGAGCGTCTGCGCGA
>DATFDC010000284.1:0-14518 GCA_035252415.1 Solirubrobacteraceae bacterium | reverse complement strand
CGCCACCGGCGTAGATCGCCGCGCCGGCGTTGAGTGCCGCGAGGTCGCGCGGGGCGCCCGGCTCGCCGGCGAAGATCGCCCGCGCGGTTTGCGCGTTCTGTGCCGGGTCGCCGCCGGGCACCTCCTCGGCGGGCGCAGGCTTCAGTCCCACGTCCCCGGGCTGCACGGCGTATCGCCGGATCTCACCGCCGAGCACCTCGACCACCTGCGTGGGGGCCGAGATGCTGAGCTCGTCGAGTCCGTCATCGCTCGACACGAGCAGCGCGTGCTTGGTCCCGAGCAGTCTCAGCGCGCCCGCCATCGTCTCGAGGTACGCCGGGTCCGACACGCCGATCAGCTGGCGGGTGGCCCCGGCCGGGTTGGTCAGCGGGCCGAGGAAGTTGAAGATCGTCCGCACCGCGAGCTCGCGGCGGACCGGGACCACATAGCGGGTGGCCTGATGATGCGCCGGCGCGAACATGAATCCGAAGCCGACGTCGTCGATGCAACGGGCCACCTCGCGCGGCCCGAGGTCGATGCGCGCGCCGAGCGCCTCGAGCACGTCGGCCGAGCCGGACAGGCCGGTAGCCGAGCGGTTGCCGTGCTTGGCCACCGTGCAGCCCGCGCCGGCCGCGATCAGCGCCGCCGTGGTCGACACGTTGAACGTCCGCCGCCCTCCCCCGGTCCCGGCCGTGTCCAGCAGATCGTCGCTTGAGACCGCCACCCGGGCGGCCATCGCGCGCATGGTCCGGGCCAGGCCGGCCAGCTCCTCGACCGTCTCGCCCTTGGTGCGCAGCGCGATCAGAAACGCCGCGATCTGGATCTCGGTCGCGTTGCCGGCCATGATCTCTCCGAGCACCGCGGCGGTGTCCTCGAGCCCGAGGTCGTGTCCGCTGGCCAGCGTGTCGATCGCCCGGGTGAGGAGATCCGTGCCGCTGGTCATTTCGTCCGGGCCAGGAAGTTGGCCAGCAGCTCGCGGCCCTGCTCGGTGAGCACGGACTCGGGGTGGAACTGCACGCCCTCGGCGGGCAGCTCGCGGTGGCGGACCGCCATCACCACCTCGCCACCGTGCGCGCTCTCCTCGAAGCAGCCCGGCAGATCCGGATCGACGACCAGCGAGTGGTAGCGACCGACCTCGAGTGGCCGGCGCAGGCCGCGGAAGATCGTCTGGGCGTCGTGGTCGATCACGGTCGTCTTGCCGTGAACCGGCTTGTGCTGGATGACCCGCCCGCCCCACGCCTGCACTAGGGCCTGGTGGCCCAGGCATACCCCGAGTGTCGGCACCTTGGCCTCGGGAAATCGCCTGACCGCCTCGAGCGAGATGCCCGCCTCGTTGGGCGTGCAGGGACCCGGCGAGACGACTACCCGGTCGTAGCCGCGCACCAGCAGCTCGTCGACCGACGCGTGGTCGTTGCGGACCACCTCCACCGCGGCCCCGAGCTCGCCCAGGTACTGGACGAGGTTGTAGGTGAAGCTGTCGTAGTTGTCCAACACGAGCACGCGCATGCTTACGAAACGGTAAACGTGCGCCGCCCCGGGCGCATTTTCCTTGTTTTGGGCGTCTTGGCTTGTCAACTTGTCTGACAACTACTCAAGGGGTGATGATGATCGGGACACGTCGGGGCACATCGATCGGCGCTGCGCTGGCGGCGGGGGCACTCGCAGCCGGGCTTGCGGCCTGCGGGGGCACCAGTTCGTCGTCCTCGAGTGCCAACGGCGCGGCGGCGCCGGCGGCTTCGAGCTCGGCCACGACAGCGGCTTCCGCCACGAGCACGGCCGCCACCTCGACCGCCGCCTCCTCTTCCTCCTCGAGTTCTGGCGCAACCGCTGCGCCCGGCGCCAAGCTGTCGGTCGGCCAGACCGCCAAGGTTCCGTTCGTGCCCGCCGGCTCGACCGACAAGAGCAAGGCCTCGACGCTCCAGGTGACCGTGCAGTCCTTCGACAAGGGCACGCTGTCGGACTTCAACGGGATCCAGCTCGACGCCAACGAGAAGGCGAGCACGCCGGTTTACGTCAAGGTGCACGTGACCAACCTGGGTCCGGCCAGCATCGACGTCGACAGCTCCGCGGCAGCCATAGAGGGAGTCGACAACACCGGCAACAACCAGTCGAGTGTGACGTTCATCGGGACCTTCCCGAAGTGCCCGGACGCCGCGTCGACCAAGCCGCTGGGCACCGGCAAGAGCTACGACGACTGCCTGACGTTCCTGGTTCCGGGCGGGATCACCAAGGTCAGCTACAACGGCACGAGTGACTACATCGACTCGCCGGTGACCTGGTCTCCGAAGTGAGCCGGTTCACGTGAACTCGGGCGCGGTCCACCCGGGCATGATGTCCGGCAGCCCGCCGGACACCTTGTCCGGGAAGACCGCCCCCCGCTTCTCGAGGAACGCCGCGATGCCCTCGGCCGCGTCGGCCGAACGCCCTCGATAGAGCATCCCGCGCGAGTCGGTGCGGTGGGCGAGCATCGGGTGCTCGGCGCCGAGCATCCGCCACAACATCCGGCGCGCGAGCGCGACCGACACCGGCGCGGCGTTCTCGGCGATCTCGCGGGCGAGTGCGTTGGCGGCGTCCAGCAGCTCGGACTTGGGGTGCAGGCTGCGGACGAGGCCGCCCTCGAGCGCCTCGCGGGCGTCGAACACGCGCCCGGTGGCCACCCATTCCATGGCCCGGCTGATCCCGACGAGGCGCGGGAGGAACCAGCTCGAGCACGCCTCGGGCACGATCCCGCGCCGGGTGAACACGAACCCGATGCGCGCTGTGTCCGCCGCCAGCCGGACGTCCATCGGCAGCGTCATCGTGGCCCCGATCCCGACCGCCGGACCGTTGATCGCCGCGATCACCGGCTTGGTCATGTCGAAGATCCGCAGCGTGAGCCGGCCGCCGGAGTCGCGCGGGATCGTGTCGGGGTCCTGGTGGTCGCGCTTGGTGAACGTCTCGCCGCCGCGCTCCAGATCGGCGCCGGCGCAGAACCCCCGCCCGGCCCCGGTCACGATCACCGCCCGGACCTCGTCGTCGGCGTCGGCCTGGTCGAAGGCGGTGAGCAGTTCGCTGAACATCGTCTGAGTCCACGCGTTGAGCCGATCCGGACGGTTCAGCGTGATCGTGAGGACGTGGTCGGTCAGGTCAGTGATTATCTGCTCGAACTCCATGGGGCTCCTTTTGCCGATTGCCATTGGATCTCGCCGTCGACGGTGGTCGGAGTGGGTGCCAGGCCGATCGACCGCGCCACCGCGATCGAGGCCGCGTGACGCGGATGGATGCGGGCGCCCAGCCGGTCGATGCCCTGCCCGCGCAGCCACGTCGCCACCAGCCCGGCGGCCTCCTTGGCGAGGCCCTGGCCCTGGTGCTTCGTCGCAATGACCCAGGCGATGAGGGCCTGCGGGTCGGCGTCATCCGGCTTGACCGTGACCTGTGCCGTCCCGACCACCTCGCCGGTGTGCTTCAGGCGCACGACCCAGTTCAGCCAGCGCTCGCGCTCGTCGGGTGAGTGGCCGCGGGTCTGGCGCTCGAAGCGCTCACGCAGCTCCGGCGCGGTAGCCGGCCGGCCGCCGATGAACTCGTGCAGCTTCTGGTCGTCGAGGACCGGGGCGAGCTCGTCGGCGTGCGCGACCCGGAGCGGTTCGAGCACCAGCCGATCCGACTCCAGGCGTTCTATGGCCACTCTGGCTGTGCGGCGGCGAGCTCGATCGCCTGGAGCACGCCTCTGGCCTTGGCCTCGGACTCGCGGTACTCGAGCTCGGGCTTTGCGTCGGCCACCGTTCCCCCGCCGGCCTGCACGTGCGCGACGCCGTCCTTGATGACCACGGTGCGGATGTGGATGCACGTGTCGAGATCGCCGGTGTAGCTCGCGTAGCCGATCGCGCCGCCGTAGCCGCCGCGCTTGACCGGCTCGAGCTCGTCGATGATCTGCATCGCCCGCACCTTCGGCGCCCCCGACAGCGTTCCGGCCGGGAGCACCGAGCGCAGCGCGTCGAGCGCGCCGACGCCGTCGCGCAACTCGCCGGTCACGCTCGAGACGATGTGCATCACGTGGCTGTAGTTCTCGATCGCCATGAAGCTCTCGACCTCGACGCTGCCGTAGGCGCAGACGCGACCGAGGTCGTTACGCCCGAGGTCGACGAGCATCACGTGCTCGGCCCGCTCCTTGGGATCTGCCAGCAGCTCCTCGGCGATGTGGCGGTCCTCGTCGGCGTTGTCGCCGCGCGGCCTCGTGCCGGCGATCGGGCGGGTCGAGACACGACGACCGGCCACCGTGATCAGCGGCTCGGGGCTCGCGCCGGCGATCTCGAAGTCGCCGAAGTCCAGGAAGTACATGTACGGGCTCGGATTGACCGCGCGCAGGCCGCGGTAGATCGAGAATGCCTCGACCGGGACCGGTCCCGACCAGCGCTGCGAGGGGACGACCTGGAAGGCGTCGCCCGCGTAGATGTACTCGATGATCCGGGCCACGTTGGCCTCGAACTGCTCGCGGCTCATGTTGGCGGCGAGCGGCTGTGTCTTGCGCCCCGAGCTCGGCGGCTTGGGAGACCGCGGGACCGGTCCGGCCAGCCGCCAGCGCACCTCGGCGATCGTCTCGAGCGCGCGGCGGTATGACGCCTTAAGGTCGTCGTCGGCGTAGGCGTTGGCGATGACCGTGACCGTGTGCTTGAGGTGATCGAAGGCCACCAGCGCGTCGGTCAGCATCAGGGCCAGGTCGGGCAACCCCACCGGGTCGGGATTCGGCTCTCCCAGCGGCTCGACCGTTCGCACCAGGTCATAGGCGAACAGCCCGACCGCCCCGCCGGCGAACGGCGGCAGCTCGGGAAGCGGCGCGGCGTTGACGCGGTTCAGTTCGTCCTGCGCGAGCTGGTACGGGTCACCGGGATCGCCGAGCGACCAGCGGAGCACCTTGCGCGGCCGGATGCCGATGAACGAGTAGCGCCCGACGCGTCCCTGATCGGCCGACTCGAGCAGGAACGACGGTCCGCTCTCGCGCAGCTTCAGAAACGCCGAGACCGGCGTCTGGCAGTCGTCGATGAATGTCTCGCGAACCGGGATCACGTTGTAGTCGGCGGCGAGTCGTCTCGCCTCTGTGAGCGACGGGGTCACGCCGGCCGGCGTGGTGTCAGGGCTCGCGACGGCCATCGAGTACCTGCTCCGCGTCGGCCAGTGACAGTCCGCGCCCCCGGAGCAGGACCGCCAGGTGGTAGATGACGTCGGCCGCCTCCTCGGCGACCCGCTCGTCGGACTCCTCGCGCGCCGCCCTGACCACCTCCTCGGCCTCCTCCTGGACCTTGGCGCCTGCGTAGGCCGGGTCGTCGAGCAGCCTGGCCGTGTACGAGCCGGTCGGTCGGCTCGCCGCCCGCTCGGCGATCGTCCGCTCGAGCGTGGGCAAGCTCTCGTAGGGGGCCCCGGCGCTCATGTCACCCTGGTGGAAGCACGAGCGCTCGCCGGTGTGGCACGCCGGACCGGTCGGCTCGACCAGCGCCAGCATCGCGTCGGCGTCACAGTCGTAGCGAATCGCCTTGACTGTCTGGGTGTTGCCCGAGGTCTCGCCCTTGTGCCACAGCTCCTGTCGCGAGCGGCTGTAGAAGTGGATCTCGCCGGTCTCCCGCGTGCGCCTTAGCGCATCGGCGTTCATGTAGGCCAGCGTCAGCACCTCGCCGCTGCGCCAGTCCTGCACGATGCACGGCACCAGGCCGCGCTCGTCGAAGGCGATCTCCGAATCCTCCACGGGCTCGCGATTCTAGGCCGCTCGCCGCACCGGGGCTGTGGCGGATTTGGGCCGCTATATCAGGGCCCAAATCCACCACACCCGGCCACTACGCAGCCTGCTTGAGGAATGCGTCCTCGTCGGGGAGCGAGACTTCGTCGTGCTCGGCGACGGCTTGGACTGCCTGGTCGGGGCGGAGCAGCACCAACCCAATCGCGATCGCCGACAGCACCAGGACCGCCGCGATCGTGAACGCGAGGTGGTAGCCGTCAGTCAGCGCGGCGGCGTTCGACGTGCCGTGGGCGAGCAGCGATCCCGTGCGGGTGGTGCTGAGCGTCGCCAGTACCGCCAATCCGAGCGCGCCGCCGACCTGCTGGGTTGTGTTCACGAGCCCGGAGGCGAGACCCGAGTCCTCGGGCGTCGCTCCCGACATCGCGAGCGTCATCAGCGCGGGGAACACCAGGCCCGCGCCGACGCCGAGCAGCAACATGACCGGCAGCAGGTCGGTCACGTAGGAGGCGTTCACGGGTGCGCTCCGGAACACGACCAGCCCCGCGGCCACCAGGGCCAGACCGGCGATCAGCGTCCGCTTGGCGCCGAACCGCATCATCAGCTGCGCCGTGAAGCGGAGCGACATCCCGGCGATCCCGAGCGCCACCGGCAGGAACGCCAGCCCGACCTCGATCGCGTCGTAGCGGAGCACCCGCTGGAGGTACAGCGCTCCGAGGAAGAACATCCCGAAGATCCCGGCGACCATCAGCGCCTGCATGAGGTTCGCGACCGTGACGGTCCGCGAGCGGAAGATGCGCAGCGGGATCAGCGGGTTGGCGGCGGTGGCCTGGCGGACGATGAATCCCGCCAGTAACGCTACCGCGACCCCACCGAAGCCCAGCGTGTGCGCGCTCGCCCAACCGTAGGTGCTGGCCTCGACGATCGTGTACACGGCGAGCATCAGGGACGCCACGAGCAGCACCGCGCCCGGCGCGTCGGCGCCCCGCTTGAGGCCGATGCCGATGTCGTTCGGCAGCATCCGCGTGGCGAAGATGCCGGTTGCGACCCCGATCGGAAGGTTCACGAAGAAGATCCAGTGCCAGTTGATCGCCTGCGTGAGCACGCCTCCGGCCAGCAGTCCGATCGCGCCACCGGCCGCGGCGACGAAGCTGTAGACGCCGATCGCCTTGGCCTGCTCGGAGGGCCTGGGGAACATCGTCACGATCATCCCGAGGATCACCGCCGAGGTCATCGCTCCGCCGACGCCCTGCACGAAGCGGGCACCGATCAGGATGGCCTGGTCGTCGGCCAGTCCGCAGACCAGCGAGGCGGCTGTGAACACGGTCAGGCCGGCCAGGAAGATCCGCCGCCGGCCGATCAGATCAC
This sequence comes from Solirubrobacteraceae bacterium, assembly GCA_035252415.1. Taxonomy (GTDB): domain Bacteria; phylum Actinomycetota; class Thermoleophilia; order Solirubrobacterales; family Solirubrobacteraceae; genus Palsa-465. Next base: position 7,467 of record DATFDC010000284.1, on the reverse strand, counting down.
CCAAGCGGCCGACCAGCAGCAGCAGCCCGCCGAACGCGATCAGGTACGCGTTGACCACCCAGGCCAGCGACGACTGGGAGAAGTGCAGATCGGTCTGGATCGAGGGCAGCGCCACGTTCACGATCGTCTGGTCGAGGATGATCATCAGGAAGCCGGCGCACAGGACCACCAGCGCGATCCATCTGTGTTGGTCAGTTCCGGGGGTAAGGCGCGTATCGCTCATCAGGTTCATCTCCAGGATGTTGGATGATCCGTTCAAGAAAGGACCGTAGCAGATGATCTAGAAGTAGACGATCTACCGCGGTCGTATTCCGAGTGTGAGCTACGCCCCCGCGCAGCACATCAGGCGTTCGGTGCGGCGTTGTCGGTCTTGGGCCTTAGCCGCCGTCAGAGCGGCCTTAGCGCGGTCTCTAGCGCGGGCGGCGAACCGTGTGCGCGCAGGCGACCGGCTCGGCCAGCCGTTCGCAGGCAAGCCGGCCCAGGGCATCCAGGAAGACGTCGCGCTCGCCGGGCTCCAGCACGCTCAACACGTCGTTGCGCACCCGGTCAAGCACCTTGTCGGCCTGCTTGACCTTACGTTTGCCGGCGTCGGTGACGGCGATCACCCGCGCTCGGCGGTCGGTGCTGGAGGGACGCCGCTCGGCCAGTCCGGCCGCCTCGAGCTCGTCCATGGTGACGACCATCGTGGTCTTGTCGAGGCCCACCAGGCGCGCGATGTCGCTCTGGGTGTGCTCCCCGCACATCGCCGTGGTCAGGACAGCGTGAGCCCGCGGCGAGATTCCCAGATCCTCCAACGCGGCCGTGAACTCGGTGGTCAGCCCGTGACTGGCGCGCGAAAGCAGCCAGCACAGGTCAGAGGCGAGCGGCGTCGGAGCTTGCGCAGTGTCGGTGGCCATGACCACAAGGATAGTTCGCCAGGTAGAAGATCTGGCAACGGACGATCGGCTGGCATGCCAGGAGCTAAGCGGCCTCCTCCAGCAAGGCAGGCTCGAAGTCCGTGCCGGACCGCACGGTGGAGCCTTCCGGCTCAACGACCGCACTGGCCGCACGCTTCGCCCGGGGCAGGAGCAGGCCGACCGCGATCGCGGCCATCACCAGCGCCGCGGCGATCGTGAAGGCCAGGCGGTAGCCGCCGAGCAGGGCGACCGGTCCGGTCGCTCCGTGCGCGCGCAGCGCGTCGGAGTGGGCGGTGGCCAGCGTGGCCAGGATCGCGGTGCCGATGACGCCGCCGACCTGTCGGGTGGTGTTCACCACCCCCGAGGCCAGGCCCGAGTCCTCGGGGGTGGCCGCGGACATGGCAAGCGTGACCACCGACGGGAACACGAGCCCCGCGCCCACGCCCAACGACACCATCGCGGGCAGCAGGTCGGTCACGTAGTCGGCGTTCGCCGGCGCGCGCCGGAACAGGATCAGGCCGGTCACGACGAGGATCAGCCCGGCCATCAAGGTGGGCTTGGCGCCGAAGCGGATGATCAGCTTGGCCGCCAGCCCGAGCGCGAGCGCGGCGATGCCGATCGCCACCGGGAGGAAGGCGAGGCCGACCTCGATCGCGTCGTAGTGGAGGACCCGCTGCATGTAAAGCGCTCCCACAAAGAACATCCCGAACACGCCCGCCACCAGCAGGCCGAAGATCAGGTTTGCGATCCTCACCGTCGGCGAGGCGAACACGCGCAGGGGGACGAGTGGGTTGGCCGCGCGGGCCTGGCGGACGATGAACGCCGCCAGCAGCGCCGCCCCGGTCCCGCCCAGCGTGAGCGTGCGGGCCGATCCCCAGCCGTAGTCTCCGGTCTCGACGATCGCGTAGACCACCAGCATGAGGGCGGCGACGATCAGCAGCGCACCGGGCGCGTCAGCGCCCTTGTTCAGGCCGATCCCGGTGTCGTTCGGCAGCAGCCGCGTGGTCAGCATCCCGGTGGCGACGCCGATCGGGAGGTTGACGAAAAAGATCCAGTGCCAGTTGATCGCCTGGGTCAGCGCGCCGCCCGCGAGCAGTCCGATGGCGCCGCCGGCCGCGGCCACGAAGCTATAGACCCCGAGCGCCTGGGCCCGCTCCGCGGGCCGCTGGAACATCGTCACGATCATCCCGAGGATCACCGCCGAGGTCAGCGCGCCGCCCACGCCCTGGACGAAGCGCGCGCCGATCAACGTCGCGCGGGTGTCCGCGAGTCCGCAGGCGAGCGATGCCAGTGTGAACACGGTCAGGCCGGCCAGGAACACGCGCCGCCGGCCGATCAGATCGCCCAGCCGCCCGGCCAGCAGCAGCAGTCCGCCGAACGCAATCAGGTAGGCGTTGACCACCCAGGCAAGCGCGGATTGTGAGAAGCCCAGATCGGTCTGGATCGAGGGCAGTGCGACGTTCACGATCGTCTGGTCGAGCACGATCATCAGGAAGCCCGCGCACAGGACCACCAGCGCGATCCATCTGTTGCGGTCGGTGCCCGCGGCTGCGGTCTGGCTGTGGCTCATCGGTCTCATCTCCGGGGTTTCGCTCGTTGAACTCAGACCAGGTTGAGCTACGCCGCCGCGCGCCACATCGGGCGTTCGGTGATGATCTGGGCGGCCGGGGCCTTACGCGGCGGCCCGGGGGCCTTAGTCAGGCCCTACTCGATGCCGAGGCGGTCGAGCAGGTGCTCGTCGGCGCGCCAGTGCCGGCGGACGCGGACCCGGAGGTCGAGGTGCACGCGGGCGCCGAGGTGTCGTTCGATCGCGCGGCGGGCGGCGATCCCGATCGACTTGACCATCTGCCCGCCCGCCCCGATCAGGATGCGCTTCTGCGACTCGGTCTCGGCCAGGATCACCGCCTCGATCCGGATCGGGTCGCGGTGCTCGATGCCCTCGACCACCACCTCCACGGCGTGCGGCACCTCCTCCCGGGTGCGGGCGAGGATCTGCTCGCGGACCAGTTCGGCGAGCAGAACGTGCTCGGGCTGATCGGTGTGCTGCCTGGGCTCGAAGTAGAACGGTCCCTCGGGCAGCAGCGAGACCAGATGGTCGACCAGGGCTCCCACGCCCGAGCCGGTGCGGGCCGAGACCGGGAAGACCTCCTCGCCCACGTCGAGGTCGCCGGCCGTCTGCAGGGCGGCCGCGAGCTTGGCTCGGCTGGCGCGGTCGACCTTGTTGACCGCGATCAGGACCGGCACTGGGGCGGAAGCCAGCAGCCGCGCGATGAACCGGTCGCCCGGGCCCACGCCCTGCTCGGCGTTGAGCACGAACAGGCAGGCGTCGGCGTCCTCGAGCTCCTGCTCGACCCGGCGCTGCATCCGCTCGGTGAGCGCGTCGCGCGGACGCTGTACGCCGGGCAGGTCGACCAGCACGAGCTGCCAGTCCGGCCCGGTGGCCACGCCGCGGATGGCCCGCCGAGTGGTTTGCGGCTTGTCGGAGACGATCGCCACCTTGGCCCCCACGATCGCGTTGGCGAGGGTCGATTTCCCCACGTTGGGGCGACCGGCCAGCGCGATGAAGCCCGATCGAGTCGGCGCGCTCACCGCGCCCAGCGCAGCAGTTCGGCCTGGAGCGCGAGCATCTCGCCGTCGTCGGTCTCGTGGTCCATCCCGGTGAGGTGAAGGGCCCCGTGGATGACGGCCTCCCTGAGGTCCTCGGTGTGCTCGGGGCAGATCACGATGTCTCCCAGCTCGCGGGGACCGGCGCTGGTTCCGTCGCCGTCGACCGCGAACGACAGCACGTCGGTTGGTTCGTCGAGGTTGCGGTGCTCCCGGTTGAGCGTCTGGATCCGCTCCACGTCGACGAACTCGATCGCCACATGGCCGTCCTCGATCCCCGCCGAGGCGATGGCCAGCGCGCACAGCCGCTCGAGTTCGGCCGCCGTCGGCACCACGAGGCCGACCGCGCGCTCGCTCTCCGGCGCGATCTGGTCGATCCCGATGACCTCGATCTCGAGCATCTTTTGGCTAGCCCCTGGGGGTGGCCGCCCGGGGGCGTAGCTCGGGCGCCAGGCGCTGCGCATGCTCGTCGTAGGCGGCGACGATCCGGCGCACCAGCTTGTGGCGGACCACGTCCTCCTCGCCGAAGCGCACGAACTCGATCCCCTCGACGTCCTTGAGGACGTCCGCCACCATGACCAGACCCGAAGCCTGGTCGCGTGGGAGGTCGATCTGGGTGATGTCGCCCGTGACCACCATCTTCGAGTTGAAGCCGAGACGGGTGAGGAACATCTTCATCTGCTCGGGGCTCGTGTTTTGGGCCTCGTCGAGGATGATGAAGCTGTCGTTGAGCGACCGGCCCCGCATGAACGCGAGCGGCGCCACCTCGATCACGCCGCGCTCCAGATGCTGGGAGACCCGCTCGGGCTCGAGCATGTCATGGAGCGCGTCGAACAGCGGCCGCAGGTACGGGTCGACCTTGGCCATCAGGTCACCGGGCAGGAACCCGAGCCGCTCGCCGGCCTCGACCGCGGGCCGGGTGAGGATGATCCGGTTGACCTCGCGCCGGCTGAGCGCGGCGGCCGCCAGCGCGACCGCAAGGAACGTCTTGCCGGTGCCGGCCGGGCCGATGCCGAACGTGATCGTGTTGTTGCGGATCGAGTCGACGTAGCGCTTCTGGTTGACGGTCTTGGGCGAGACCTTGGTCGCGCGGTGGCGCCACACCACGTCCTCGAGGATCTTCCCGGGGGATTCGTGCTCGTCGAGCGCTCGCTTGACCGCCTCGATCGTGCCCGGGGCGATCTCGTGGCCCTGCACGATCAGCGCGGACAGCTCGTTGACGACGGCCGCGGCGGCTTCGACCGCCTCGGGCTCGCCGTCCAGCGTGAGCACGTTGCCACGCAGGAACACGTCACAGTCCAGATGTCCTTCCAGCGCCCGCAAAACCGCGTCCTTGCTGCCCGCGAGTTCGGCCGCGACCGGATTCTCGAGCTCGATCTGCCTACGCACCCACCATGTCCCGTGTCAGCTCTGTAGAGCCTCCCGCACGCGGGCCGAGGCCCGCTTGCCGTCCGCCCGTCCGCCGGACTTGGCCATCACGACCTTCATGACCTGGCCCATGTCCTTGGGGTCGCTCGCGCCGGTTTCGGCGATCGCCGCCGCGACGATGGCGTCGAGCTGGGCGTCGTCGAGCTCGGCCGGCAGATATCCCTCGATGATCTTCGCCTCGGCCTCCTCCTGATCGGCGAGCTCGGGGCGCCCGCCGCCGCGGAACTGCTCGGCCGCCTCCAGGCGGCGCTTGCGCTCGCGGCGCAGCACGGCCAGCTCGTCGCTGGAGCCATCCTTCTCGGCCTTCTGGAGCTCGGACAGGACCAGCCGCAGCGCGCCGACGCGGTCCTTCTCGCCGGCCTTCATCGCGCTGGTCATGTCACCGCGCACCTGTTCGATCACGCTCACCCCTTCAGGATAGCCCCGCACCGGATACCGTCCGCGTGGAGCTCGTCGCATTGGGCGACCACGAGCTGCCCCCTCTCCGCTGCGCCGGCCGGCAAATAGCAACGGGTGTAGTCGGCCGTGTAGCCCGAGCACTGGGTGTCGGCTGTTTTGTCGATGAGCACCGTTTCCGTCTGGCCCAGCTTGGCGGCGCGATGGTGTCGCGAGCGCACCTCGGAGAGGCCACGGAGCGTCTGTGATCGGCGCTTCTTCTCCTGGGGCGGGATGCGGTCGCCGAGCTGTTCGGCCACCGTGCCGGGGCGGGGCGAGTACGAGAACGTGTGAACCTTGGTGATGCCCGCTTGCCCGACGGCGGTTAACGTCCGTTCGAAGGCCTCCTCGGTCTCGGTTGGGAAGCCGACGATCACATCGGTGGTGACGTTGACGTGGGGCACCGCTCGCCTGAGGGTTTGGATCGCCTCGAGGTATTCGGCTGCGTCGTAGTGGCGCCCCATGGCTCTCAGGACCTCGTCGTCGCCGGACTGCATCGGCACGTGGAGGTGCGGGCACACCTTGGGCTCGGTGGCCAGCGCCTCGAGCAGCGAGTCCTTGACATGGATCACCTCGACGCTCGAGAGCCGCACCCGCTCGACTCCTGGTACCTCCGCCACTTTCACCATGAGCTCACCCAACTCGAGGCCGTTTTCCGGATCGCGATAGTCCCCCACGCTGATGCCGGTCACGACCATCTCGGGCTGGCCCAGGTCGACGCGCCGGCGGGCTTCTTCGAGGATCGCGGTGGCGGGTCTCGAGCGCGCGCTGCCCCGGACCGTCGGGATGATGCAGTAGGCGCAGTGGCAGTCGCATCCGTCCTGGACCTTGATGAACCCGCGGGTGCGATCCGCGGCCGCTGAGATCTGCCCGGGCGGCCGGCGGACCAGGACGTCGTGGTCGAGATCGGCACAGGCGCCGAGGCCCTCCGCCATCGCGCCGGCCACCTCCTCCGCGGTGCCGACGAACGCGCTCACGCGGTCGTCGATCTCGCGGAACTGCGCGCCGTTCAGGTTGGCCGCGCACCCCGCCACCAGCACCTGGTCCGCGGTGTTCAGGGAGCGGCGCACCGCCTGGCGGGACTTCGCCTCCGCCTCACTGGTGATGCAGCACGTGTTGATCACGTGCAGATCGGCCTCGTCCTCGGCGACTTCGCTGTGCCCGGCCGCCAGCAGCGCCTGCCGGGCGAGCATCGCATCGGCCTGCGAGACCTTGCAACCGAGGAACTTGACGGCGAACGACGCCACGGTGGCCGCACGTTAGCGCGGCCACCGTGGCCATCCGTCTTTCAGTTGAGTCGCACGCCCGCGGCCGGCGGGATCTGGTGCTCCTCGTGACGCGGTGTCCTCGGGACGGCGCGCGACGAGAGGAGAATCGGCTCAAGCGCAAATCCGGCCCGAGGCTTTGGCCGCGGCACGAGCACATCGAGGAGCAGGCCACCGAGCGTCACGCCGATCGCAAGCGGGTTGGGCAACTAGGTTCACCTCCTTCCAACGATGGTCGGTCGGTTCACAACGTCGCCGACAGGATGCTCTGGCGGGCCGCCGGTGCCATCGGCCCGCTGTACAAGATCCGCCCCACCCGGTTTGTCCACGCCGTCGCAGTCCCACCGGCTCGAAAACCCGAGCCTGGTCGAGAAACATACCCTCAGAGGTGGTTTTCTCGACCAGGCTCCGGGTCAGGGGCGGGTGAGGAGGAGGGCGGCCCAGTCCCCGGAATCGCGGCGGTCCGCTTCCCTCAAGCCAACGGCCGCGAACGCGCCGGCGATCTCGTCGGCCTCGCCGGCCAGCAATCCGCTGGCGATGACGCGGTCCGGAAGCGGGCCGCCAGCCCCGGCCAGACGGGTCGCCCACGTCAGCAGCAGCGGGCGGAGCAGATTGGCCGCCACGGTCGGCGCGACGAGGACCGGGTCGACGCGCAGGTCGTGCCGCCCGACCTCGATCGAGACCCCGTTGACGCGGGCGTTCTCGCCCGTGGCCGCCACCGCCAGCGGATCGAAATCGACCGCCGCCACCGGTCGCCAGCCGAGCCGGGCGGCCGCGATCGCCAGCACCCCCGACCCGCAGCCGAGATCGAGGAACCCGCCCGAGCCGGGGCCCGGGCC
>DATFDC010000283.1:0-5140 GCA_035252415.1 Solirubrobacteraceae bacterium | reverse complement strand
CGGCAGGAGGGCGATGGCGGCGACGGCCGGTGCCGGTGCGGTTGGGCCGCGGACCCGTGGCGGGGCGGCGGCAACGTCCGCCGCGGGTGAGATTCGCCCACGGTCGCGCGGGGACCTGGCAGCGAGTGCAGCCCCGGACTGGGTTCGCCGTCGTCCACGCAACGCGGCGGCGGTCCCCGCGATCAGGAACACAGCGAACAGCGCGGCGCCGACCAGCCCCGTGTGCGTGAACAGCCGCAACTCGAGGCTATGCGTCCAGCTTGGCTCCTCCCCGGTGCGCCGTCGCGGCACGTAGTAATTCACGAAGTTGTCCTGGCCAAGACCGCCCACGGGATGGGCGACGAACGCGTCCAGGGCCACGCGCCAGAAGTCGTAGCGTCCGCTGCCGAGATCGGTGAAGTGCGAGCCGGAGTGCACGCGGGCCGGATGGCTGAACCCGTGCCACTGGCGGGAGATGAACCTGAACGGGTGGCCGTGGGATACGGCGAGGGCGCCCGCCGCCGTCGCGCCAAGGGCCAGCAGCACCGCGACCGTGCCGAGCAGGCGCCGGCGGAGCGCGCTGGGCCGAGGCGTAGGCAGAAGCGACTCGGCCCAGGCAATCAACGTCCCCAGCACCAAGACGATCAACGTCATGCGCAGGGCCGAATGTCCGGCATGGCTCGCCGCACGGTTGAGCGCGGCGGAGGTCGAGGTCTGGTAGACGTGGAGCAGGGGGTGCACCACGGCCAGCGTCGCCGCCGCCGGCAGCACGGCGGCGCCCGCGACGCGCAGGCGGTCCGGCAGCAGGACGATCGCCGCGATCAAGACCAGCGGCAGCGTGAACAGCCAGCCACGGCTTTGCACGATCACGCCGAGCTGCAGGCCGGCGCAGGCGAAACCGATCAACACGCCGCGCAGGAGCCCTGGGAGCTCCCGCCGAGCGGCCAGCGCGACGGCCATGAGGGCTTCGATCGTGAACAGCGCCGCCGTCGAGTTGAAATAGCCCGTCGGAGCGGCCAGCCGTCCGGAGATGACCAGGGCCGCGACGTGGTCCGCGGAGGCGAGCCGCACGAGCAGCACGATCGCCACCACGCCGATTCCGATCACGAACGTCAACAGCGCGATCAACGCCCCGGGAACCGTCCAGGGCACCACGAGCATCGTCGCCAGGACCAGGAAGTAGAACAGCGCTCGGTTGCTGCCGGTGAGCGCATCCCCCGGCGAAGCGGCCCAGGCGATCGACAGGTACGACCAGGCCACGTACAGCGCGAACGCGGCCAGTGCGACTTTGGCCGACCTCGACAGCTGGATGGCCTGCCAGCCACGCGCCACCACGACCGAGGCGAGCAGTCCCAGCACGACCAGCGCCCCCCAGTACCAGGTGTCGGCGTCGTAGCCGCCGTCGTGCACGGCCCACACGAGCATCAGCGCCACCACCGCGAGACCCGGAATCGACCACGCGTGCGCAGGGATCAGTCGGGCGCGCAGGCCCGCGGCTAAGCGGGTCGGATCCTCGGCTACCTCGGCGGTTTGCATACGTTCTGCCGCCCCTACCGGTGCCCAAGGCGGACTCTGCAACTGTACCGTCCGGAATGCGGACCGCCGGGGGGCGTGGGATCAGGACACGCGTGTGGCTGCGGGGCGGGAGCTACCGCCGAACTGCGTCGGCAGCGCCAGCAGCAGGCGGGCGAACGCCTCGGCGAAACGCTCCGGCGCAAAACGGAGAGAGTTCTCCCGGATCGGCCGGTCGTCGAAGCTCAGAGACTCGAAGCGCCGTATCCCGTCGATCAGCCCCTCGACCGAGCCGGGCTCATAGAGCACGCCGGTCGTGCCGTCGAGGACCGAGTCGCAGACCCCTCCGGCGCGGTAGGCGACTACGGGAAGCCCGGCTGCCTGCGCCTCCACGGGAACGATCCCGAAATCCTCGAGACCCGGATACAGCAGCGCTCGAGCCTGGGCGAAGACGCGCGGGACGTCGGCGTCGGACACGTGTCCAAGGAACTCGGTGTTCGGTCCAGCGAGCTCCCGAACCCGCGTCAGATCGCGGCCCTCGCCCACGACCAGCAGACGCCGCCCGAGTCGCTCGCAGGCCTGCACCGCCACCCCGACGCGCTTGTAGGGCACTACGCGGCCGAACACGAGGTAGGCGTCGCGCTCCTCACGTGGCGTGCGCAACAGGTTCTCGATGTGAACCGGCGGATGGATCACCTGGCTCGCGCGTCCGTACGCGGCGGCGATGCGGGAGGCCACGAACGTCGAATTCGCCACTAACACATCCGGGCCGGACGCCCGCTTGCGGTCCGTGCGACGTAGCCACGCCGTTCCGAGCGGCACGATCGCGCGCGCCACCGGGCCCATCGCCTCATCCGCGAGGAACGACGGATCCCAGGCGTATCGCATCGGCGTGTGGCAGTAGCAGACATGAGGGATGTCGGCCGGCGTCCGGACGTTCTTCGCGCTCGCATGATTCGAGGAGATCACGAGGTCGAACCCGGAAAGGTCGAACGACCGGAACGCGAGGTCCATGAGGGGCAGAAGCCGCGTGTAGTGGACGGTCGCTCCCGGCACCCGGTTCAGGAAGGAGGCATGGACCGGACGTTCGGTGATCAGGCCTGGCCACGGCGCGGGGTCATAGACCGACGTGAAAAGCTCCGCGTGCGGCACCAGCCGCAGGATCTCCTCGACCACCTTTTCGGAGCCGCCCGGGATCGTCAACCACTCGTGGATCACCGCGACGCGCGGGAAGCGCTCGCGCAGTGCCCCGGTGCACTCGGGTAGAGCAGAGCCGGCCATCAAATCCGTTCACCACCGCCGCCGACCGTGTGACCCGTCATCGCCCGAGCCTAGGGTACGGGCGTTCTCGCCAACGGGACTCCTTACCAGCATGATCGATCTTCACTGTCACGTGATTCCGGATTTGGACGACGGACCTGCCTCGATCCAGGAGTCCCTGGCGTTATGCCGCGCCGGGCTGGGTGCCGGTACTTCGACCATCATCGCCACTCCGCACGTCAGCTGGGACTATCCGGCCGTCGACGCGGCGACGGTGCAGGCTGGGGTGGCGGCGGTCAACGCGGCGCTCCGGGATGCCTCGATCGAGCTGGGCGTCGAGATCGGCGCCGAGATCGCCCTGTCCCGGGTAGGGGATATGTCCGATGCTGAGATCGCGCTTCTGCGGCTCGGGGGCGGCTCCTACTCGTTGATCGAGTGTCCGCACGCGGGCGGTGCGGCGGCCGCCATCGAGGAGATGCTGCGACGGTTGGCCGCGAGCGGTCATTCGATTCTGCTGGCTCACCCCGAGCGATGCCCGGTGTTCCAGTCCAACCGGCGCCTGGTCCCTGCGTTGATCGAGACCGGAATGCTGTCGTGCATCACCGCGCGATCGTTGACCGGAGACTTCGGAGCCCGCGCCCATGCCTATGCCTGGGAACTACTGTCCGCTGGGCACGTGCACGCGATCGCATCGGACGCTCACGATGCAATTGGCCGTCCGCCTGATCTGGCCCCGACCCTGGCTCGCGCGGGGCTGAACGATTCGCAGATCGAGTACTTCGCCTTCTCATCACCCCAGGCGATCATCGACGGCGCCCCGGTCGCGAGACCGCCGCGCGTCAAGCAGTCGCGGACGCGACGCTGGCCGCTGCGTCGACGGCCGCGCTAATCGTCGCGTCGTCTGCGCCTGACGCGGGCCCCGACGTACCCTCTGACCATCGATGATGCGCGCGTCCAGGCGAAAGCCGCCTCGCCGCTGAGCGCGGTGCGGATCTCGCGTCGGGCGCGCAGGTCGTTCTCGTACCGACGCAGGAAGCGCCAGTTGTTGCGCAGCGCGTGAAACTCGTAGGCGAGGCGGGGCAGCCGCTGGCCGCCCTCCCATTGGCCGAGTTGAAACGATGCCGTGTGCGGGGTCATCACACAGCGAAAGCCGGCCGCGCACGCATCCAGATAGAAACTCGTCTCCTCTCGCCAGGCGTTGCGCTCGAGACCCTCGTCGTAGCTGACCTGTTCGAACACGCGCCGGTTGATGAGCACGTTGCCCGGCAGGAACGGCGTCTCGAGATCACGGTCGGGAAACACGCTGGGACTCGTGTGCAGACCGATCCGCGGGCTCGGAGATGCACGGGCCGTGGCGTAGGCCTCGCGAGGATCCGCCCGAGGACCGACGTGAAGCCATGGCGCGGCGACGATGTCGGCGTCGCACCGCCGGGCAGCGTCCAGCAAAACGCGCGCGAACTCCGGGAATACGGCGCAGTCGTCGTCGAGCATCAGCAGCCACTCGAAGTGGGCGGCGCTGACACCGGTTTGGCGCGCCGCCTGCGAGCCGCGGCGCTGCGCGTGGGTGATCACGCGGACGCGATCATCGGCTAGGCCTCTGAGAAGCTCGCCGGTCTCATCGGCTGACCCGTCGACCACGACCACGATCTCGCGAATCCCCTCGAGACCGAGCACGTAGGGGAAATTGAGCCGGAGCGCCGGTGCTCGGTTGTAGGTCGGAATGACGACAGATATGTCGGGATCCCCGTCGCTCACGCGCTCACCGTAGCGATCGAGTCCGTCGATCCCTACCCTCGCGAAAGGGGGCGACCCTAGTCGCCGATAGCGAACATGACCATGAGTGCATCTGGAAACTCGATTGAGTCCCCGGCGCCCAGCCCGGCCCACATCCAGCCCAGCGCGGCGCCGCAAGCACGAGCCGCGGGCGACGTGGTTGGACAGGTCGTCGCGCGCGGGCTGAACATAGCCCTCGGGGTCGGGGTCACGATCGCCCTCGTCCGCGGGCTCGGTCCGCGCCGTTATGGCGACTGGACGGCGCTGCTGGCCGTGATCGCGCTGGTTGGGTATCTGACCAATGTGGGTCTGGACGAGGTCGCGGTTCGCCAGGCCGCGATAGACCCCCGCCGCGAGAGCCGATGGATCTCCGCGATGGTGTCCCTGCAGGTCATGCTGAGCGTCCCGGTGACGCTCGTCGCGCTCGCGGTGACGCTCGCGATTGCACGTGATGACACCGCGCGGATCGCGGCGGTTCTGCTCTCGCTCACGTGCTTGTTCTCAGCGCTCGGCTCGGTCCGTGCGGTGTTCCAGTTGCGCATCCGCAACAGTTGGACCGCGGGCTTCGAGTTGGCCAACGGCCTGCTGTGGGCGATCGGCGTGTTCGCCATCGTTG
>DATFDC010000282.1:0-5964 GCA_035252415.1 Solirubrobacteraceae bacterium | reverse complement strand
CCGACGGCGGCGCCGTGCTTGGCGAACTCGCGCGCGATCGCGCGACCCACGCCACCCGACGCGCCGGTGATCGCGACTACCTCGCGCTCAGCCACTGCGCCACGGTTTTCAGGTCGTCCACGAACTGCGCCATCGCGTCTTCCCGCTCCTCGTCGTCCGCTCGCAGGATCGCCGAGGGGTGCGTGGTGAGCGTGACCAGCTCGGCGAGATCGGAGTCGACCGGGCGGCCGCGATCCTTGCCGATCCGGATGTGCGAGCCGAGCAGCTGCTGCGCGGCGGTGGCACCCAGGCACACGAGCGCTTCGGGCTGCACGACCTTGATCTCGGCCTGGAGCCACGGGAAGCAGGCCCCCACCTGCCAGCGGTCGGGCTTCTGGTGGATCCGGCGCTTGCCCCGGAGCTTGTAGCGGAAATGCTTGACCGCGTTGGTGATGTAGACGTCGTCGCGCGCGATCCCGGCCCCCTCGAGTCCCTGGTCGAGGATCCGGCCGGCCGGGCCCACGAACGGGTGGCCCTCGATGTCCTCGCGGTCGCCCGGCTGCTCACCGACCAGCATCAGGTGCGCGTGCCGGGCGCCTTCGCCCATCACCGCCTGGGTGGCGCCCTCCCACAAATCGCAGGCGCGGCAGTCGTGCACCGCCTCATGCAGGCTCTTGTAGCTCGGCCGGGTCGGGACGGGGGCTTGTGGGAAGTCGGTCGTCGGCATCCATCTCGGCCCATACCCCGCTGATGAAGCCGGTACGCATCGGCTGTTCGGGTTGGATGTATGACTCATGGCGCGGTCGCCTGTATCCCGAGCGGTGCGCCAAGCGCCGCTGGCTCGAGGTGTACGCGCGCGTGTTCGACACCGTGGAGGTCAACTCGACCTTCTACCGGCTGGCCCGGCGCTCGGCCGTGGAGGGCTGGGTGTCGCAGACCTCCCCGGAGTTCCTGTTCGCGGTCAAGGCCAGCCGCTACCTGACCCACATCAAGCGGCTGCTCGACGTGGCCGACGGGATCAAGCGCTTCTACGAGCCGCTCGAGCCGATGATCGAGGCCGGCCGGCTCGGACCGGTGCTCTGGCAGCTGCCCGAGAACTTCCACCGTGACGACGAGCGACTGAACGGCTGGCTCGAGCTGTTGCCGGATGGCCGGCACACGATCGAGTTCCGCCACGCGAGCTGGTTCGTGCCACCGGTGATGGACGCCCTGCGGGCGCGCGGAGTGGCGCTGACCATCGGAGACCATCCGTCGCGGCCGTTTCAGTCATATGAGGCGACCGCCGACTGGCGCTTCATCCGCTTCCACTACGGCGCGCGCGGCCGGCAGGGGAACTATTCGGCGACCGAGATCGCCGAGTGGGCCGAGCGGATCGCCGGCTGGCTGCGCAGCGACGACACCTACGTCTACTACAACAACGACTGGAACAGCTACGCGCCGGCCAACGCCAAGCTGCTCATGCGCCGCCTGGGCGTTCGGGCGTATAGATAGGTCGGCGGCGCCTGACGGCGGCGCCTTAGACCGAGGCGTGATCGACCGGGCGGCCGAAGCGCTCGCCGATCTCCCGCTCGTCGAGATCCTCGCGGTAGCGCTGAGCGTCGCCGCCGTGGGTGAACAGCACGATGCGATCGGCGTCGAAGCGCTTCAGCGCATCCTCGATCGCCAGGTACGGATCGGCCTCGCCGGTGTCACCGGTGGCCGACACGCCCTCATGGCCGAGCCGCTCGACGCTCTCCCGGCGCACCGTCTCGGCGCGCGCGATCGCGTCGTCGGCGTCGGACATCCAGAACTTGAACCCGCTGTCGGCCAGGGCCGGCGCCACCACCATGACTTCGGTCTTGGACAGGTCCTCATCGGTGCCCAGGGCATCCCTGAGCTGCCCGGCGGTGATCGGTTCGCTGGTGACGGCGAGCACCTTCATCGTGACCGCTATACCCACGCCGGGCGGGGTTCACTCGGTCGCGCCGACGACGCGCACGCGGGCGCGGGCCTCGCCGGCGCCGGCATCGCGCGTGCGCTCGGCCCGCGGCGCGATGTCGAGCTCCTCGGCCAGGGTCATGAACGCCCTGGCATAGGGCGATCCGCTCGCCCGCCGGCGCAGCGCCGGCCAGTCGATCTGCTCGCGTAACGCCCGCGTGATCGCCACCAGACGCGAGTAGTCCAGGGCGTGCTCGTCGAGCGCGTAGAGCATCGTGATTAGCGCGTCCTCTAGTGCCATGACCGGCATCGTGACGGCCATGACCGAGATCGCCTCCGCCCGGCTGAACACCTCGTCGGTCAGCTCCAGGCCGGACGGGCAGAAGATCAGATCGATCAAAACCTCGCCGTGCCAGGCCTTGTAGAGCCATTCCTCGGGGGGTCGCTCGACGCGCATGCCCGCAGCGGCCAGCGCCTCGAGCGCCGCCTCGGCGTGATCGGGCGAGACCATCAGGTCGAGGTCGTTGTCGGGCTCCGGGCCGCCTCGCGCCCACGCCGCCATGCTGCCTCCGAGCATGAACTGGACATCGGCGTCGCGCAGCGTGGCGACCGTGACCTTCATCGTGTCGATCAGCGCGTTGAAGGCGTCTCGGTGGCGCACGGCCCTATGGAAATACCCGCAGCTGGGTAGTTGGACGCTCATATGCAAGACGGCCCCGGCACGCATTGCCTGCGAATCGCCGCCGCCGGCGACATCCACTGCTCCGAGGCGCACCGTGAAGAGGTCCGCCGTTCGATCGCGGCCCTGAACGGCGTCGCCGACCTGCTCTTGCTGGCCGGCGATCTGACCACCCACGGCGAACCCGAGCAGGGCGCCGTGCTCGCCGATGCCTGCGCCGCGCTCGACATCCCGGTGTTCGCCGTGCTCGGCAACCACGACTGGCACGTCAACCGCGCCGAGGAACTGGTGGCGGTGCTTGAGGGCGGCGGCATCCACGTCTTGGACCGCACCTGGCACGTGTGCGAGGCGGGCGGTCTCGACGTCGGGATCGTCGGCCTCAAGGGCTTCGTGGGCGGGTTCCCGGGCTCGCACCTGCCCGATTTCGGCGAGCCGCTGTTGCGCGCCGTCTACCACGAGACGACGCTCGACGTCCAGGCGCTGGACCAGGGCCTGCGCGACATCGCGCTGTGCCCGGCGCGCATCGTGCTGCTCCACTACGCCCCGACCGAGCAGACGATCGAGGGAGAGCCGCCCGGAATCTGGGGCTACCTGGGAACCGACCGGCTGGCGCCCCCGATCGCCGAGCACGAGCCGGACCTCGTCCTTCACGGCCACGCCCACGCCGGCACGTTCGAGGGCGCGATCGGCAAGGCGCCGGTCTACAACGTTTCGGTGCCGGTGATCGCCCGGGACTTCTGGCTGTTCGAGCTCGACGTCCCGACGCCGGCGCACGCCCCGATCCACTGACCGCTGGTTTGAGCCGCGTTTCCGGGGGCAAGCTCCACTTCAACATGCCAAACGAGCCATCTGAATCCGGCAAGCCGCCCACCGGCTTCCCCGAGCCGCCGGGCCAGGATCCCGAGGACCGCACCGGCGATCCCGACCCGCACCACGTGCTGAACAACCCGGCCAGCGATCCGGATCCGACCGAGTGGCCGGACCCGTACGACAAGCGCCCCGATCCCCGAGATCCCCCCGATCCCGACGAGCAGCCGTTCGGCGACGAGGCGCACGCGCCGACCGGCGCCACCAGCACGAGCGAGCCCCATCCCTCCCAGGACATCGAGGCCGGCGAGACCAACCCGCCGCACCGCGACGACATCGACCAGTAGTCGCGTCGTTATCCGCGGGGGCGGTTGGGTAGGCGAGACCCCATGACCAAGTTCGGCTACACGATGATGTGCGAGCAGTCGCGTCCCGACCACCTCGTGCGCGACATCCAGAAGGCCGAGGAGGCGGGGTTCGACTTCTCGGTGATCAGCGACCACTATCAGCCGTGGCTGTCCTCGCAGGGTCACTCCGGCTACGCCTGGGCGATCCTGGGCGCCGCCGCCCAGGCCACCGAGCGGATCCCGCTCATGACCTATGTGACCTGTCCGATCCTTCGCTATCACCCCGCCGTCGTGGCGCAGAAGGCGGCCACCGTGCAGATCCTGTCGGGCAACCGGTTCCGGCTCGGACTCGGCGCCGGCGAGAACCTCAACGAGCACGTCGTGGGGCAGCGCTGGCCGTCGGTCGGCGTGCGCCACGAGATGCTCGGCGAGGCCGTCGACATCATCGCCGCGCTGTTCGACGCCGACTCGGACGCCACGGTCAACTACCGCGGCAAGTACTTCGACATCGAGTCCGCTCGCCTCTGGGATCTGCCCGACGAGCGCGTGCCGATCGGCGTCGCCGTGTCCGGGCCGGACTCCTGTCAGCTGGCCGGCCAGAAGGCCGACCTGATGATCGCCGTCGAGCCCGAAGCCGAGCTCGGCGAGCTGTTCGACCGCGCGGGCGGCGCCGGCAAGTCGCGGGTCGGGCAGGTGGCGATCGCCTACGACACCGACAAGGACGCCGCGATCGAGCGCGCCCACGACCAGTTCCGCTGGTTTGGGCTGGGCTGGAAGGTCAACGCCGACCTGCCGAACCCCGACTCGTTCGAGTCCGCCACGCAGTTCATCACCCCCGACCAGGTGGCCGACGCCCTGTCCTGCGGCCCGGACCTCGACGCGCACGTCGAGGCGATCAAGGAGTTCGTCGACGCCGGGTTCGACGAGGTGGCCGTGGTTCAGATCGGCGGCGAGCAGCAGGACGCGTTCATGACCTGGGCCGAGAAGGAGCTCCTGCCCGCGCTCCGCTCGCTATAGGCGCGAGTTTCATGACACTCGGCGAGCCGCCGGCGCCGAGCGTCAGGAGACTCGGCCCACAGCCGACCGAATCCGCACTCGGCCGCATAACCGGGCCGACTGTCAGGAAACTCGGGGTGCGAGGGCGATCAGCTGCCGGCGGTGAGCATCGTGCGCGGCCCGAACTCGGCCCACGGCGCGTGGAGGGCCCGCATCTGATCCCACGGGCCGGCGTTGACCGCCGGCGCGATCAGCGGGCTGTCGTCGGCGCAGCTCACGCCCTGGCAGAGCACGTCGGCGGCGGTGCTCGCCCCGGCGTACCACTGCGGCGTCACGAAGTCGGCCACGTACACGCCGTTCAGCCGGTAGCCGAGGCCCTCGACCGGATCGGCGATCTCCCGCTGCCAGGTCGAGCCGTCGTGCGAGTAGCGGACGTTCAGCGTGGGGTCCTCGAGCATCTCGATCACCTCGTGCGAGAAATCGCGCGACCACCCCTCGAGGCTCGCGCCCGAAGTCCACACCAGCGCGTAGGGCTGGCCGTAGAAATCGTGCTCGCCGTGCGGCTCGGCGCCACCGACCTTCAGGTACACCTTCCAGCCCCCGGGGGCGAACTGCACGCACGGCGTGCCCCAGGCGGCGCGTACCTGCACCGACTGCAAGGCCACCGCACGCTCGGCCTTGACCAGCGCCCTCGGCCGGATCTTGGCCTGGTTGATGACCGTGATCGTCCGGGTGGCGGCGCCTGCCGGGCAGGCAACGGCGGCGCTGGCCGGTGCGGCGCCGATGAGGGCGACGAGCACGGTCCCGAGCGCGATGAGCCTGCCCACCATGCCCACGCAATCGACCGGTCGGCCCGGATCTGTACCTCCGACCCGCGGCGATCAACGGATGAACGAGACTTCGGTGCGATGCTCGAACTCTCCGCCGGCCTTTCTCCCGACGCGCTGGAAGCGATCGCTGAGCTCGAGCGCCGGGTGATCGAGGCCGACGGTGGCCGCCTGAAGCTCGAATGGGGAACGCTCCGGGGCCGCAGCGGGGACCGCGTCGAGGATCTGCTCTGGTGGGAAGGCGACCGCCTGGCAGGGTTCCTGGGGTTCTACGGCTTTGGCTCCTCACCGGAGCTGGCCGGCATGGTCGCGCCGGACGCTCGGCGGCGCGGAATCGGGGGCGCGTTGCTGGACGCCGCTCTTTCCCTGGCCCGCGATCGCGGCGATCCACCCTCGCTGCTGGTCGTGCCGC
>DATFDC010000281.1:0-9144 GCA_035252415.1 Solirubrobacteraceae bacterium | reverse complement strand
TCGGCGCACTTCCAGACGCTGATGCTGCTGATCGCGCTGGTCTCGATCATCTGGGGGACGCTGGCCGCGTTCACCACGCCCGACGCGCGGATGGTCGTGGCCTACTCGAGCGTCGCCCAGCTGAGCTTCATCACCCTCGGCATCTTCTCGCTGCGGCCGACCGGCGCTCAGGGCGCGCTGCTCCAGATGCTCAACCACGGCCTGGTCACCGCGCCGCTGTTCTTCATCGTGGCGGCGGCGGCCGCCCGGTCCGGCGGCTCGGAGATGCTCGCCGACATGGGCGGAGTCGCCGTCCGCGCGCCGATCCTCGCCGCGCTCGCGCTGATCGTCACGCTGGCCACGCTGGCCATGCCCGGGTCCTCGAACTTCGTCGGCGAGTTCATGATCCTGCTCGGCGTGTTCCAGGCCAAGACCGCGATCTCGGTGATCGCGTTTCTCGGTGTGATTGGCGCCGCGGTGTACGCCCTGCGCCTGTTCATCGGCGAGTTCCACAACCGGACCGGTCCCAGGGTCGCCTCGCGCGAACTGGGGCTGGCCGACGTCGCCGCGATCGCCCCGGTCACGCTGATCATCCTGGTGCTCGCCTTCTATCCCCAGTTCGGCCTGAAGCGCTCGGAGCCGTCCGTGCGCGCCGCGGTCCAGGCCGCCGCGATCCAGAGCCACATCCCGGGGAGAGCCGTGGCGAGCGGCGCTCCGAGAAGGGTGGCATCGCGATGAACGTCATCGGGGTCACCCATCACATCCTCGGGCCGTACGTGGACTGGCGCGCGCTGTCGCCACTGATCGTGCTGACCGGCGGCGGCCTGCTGGTCCTGCTGGTCGGCCTGCTCCGCCCCGCGGTGGTCCGCGAGCAGATCGTCCCGGCCCTGACCATCGTCGTGTTCCTGTGCGCGCTGGCCGCGGAAATCTGGGTCTACCACGAAGGCGTCAGGGGCAAAGTGGGGTTCTGCCTGCTCGCCGGCGCGCGCTGTCGCGCGGCTCCGCTGGCCATGGACCGCCTGGCGCTCGAGCTCTACATGCTGTTCACGGTTGCCGGCGTGGCGACCGTGCTGATGTCCTGGCGCGCGGTCGCGCCGCGTGAATCGGGGCACGGCGAGTACGGCGCTCTGCTCTTGTTCAGCGTGCTCGGCATGTGCGTGTTCGTGTCGGCTCAAAACCTCATCACGCTGTTCCTCGGCATCGAACTGCTGTCGATCCCGCTCTACATCCTGTGCGCGTCCGAGACCCGGCGCGAGGGATCACTCGAGGCGGGCCTGAAGTACCTGGTGGTGGGGTCCGTGGGCTCGGCCACGCTGGTCTACGGCCTCGGGCTGGTCTACGGCGCCACCGGCTCGACCGACTTCGCCGGCATCGGCACCGCGCTCGCGCAGAGCAAGCTGGCGGGCGGCGCGCTGGGCAGCCCGATGGTGTTCACCGGTCTCGGCCTGGTCATCGTCGGGTTCGCCTTCAAGGCCTCGGTGGCGCCGTTCCACCAGTGGACGCCCGACGTCTACGAGGGCGCCCCGACCCCGATCACCGCGTTCATGGCCACCGCCACAAAGGCGGCTGCGCTGGGAGCGTTCCTGCGCTTCTTCGACGTGGCCGGGATCGGGGCCCAGAACACCTGGGGGCCGCTCCTGGCCACGGTCGCGGCGATCACGATCGTGGTCGGCAACGTCGGTGCGCTCAACCAGACCTCGCTCAAGCGGATGATGGGCTATTCGGGCGTCGCCCAGGCCGGATACATGCTGTCCGGCGTGATCATCGGGAGCCGGCTCGGGATCCAGGCCACCGTGTTCTACCTGATGGCCTATCTGGCCATGAACATGGCGGTGTTCGCGGTGATCGTGGCCGAGGAGCACGAGCGCCCCGACGGCGACTATCTGAGCGGCCTGGCCGGGCTGGGCGCTCGCCGGCCCTGGCTGGCCTGGTCGATGACCATCGGCATGCTCGCCCTGGCCGGAATCCCCGGCACCGTCGGCTTCATCGGCAAGTTCCAGCTGATCTCCGCACTCGTCACCGGGGCCTACACCTGGCTCGCGATCGTGCTGGTCATCGGCTCGATGATCTCGCTCGGCTACTACCTGCGGGTCGTCGCAGCGATCTGGATGCGCCCGTCGGTCGCAGCCCCGGCACCCGCGTCGCCCGCGGGCCCCGGGGCGACGTCGGGCGGACTCGCTCCGATCGCCGGCGGCTCGGTCGAGGCCGACGAGTGGGAGGAAGGTCCGGGCGCCGCCGGCGCGGCCCTGGCCTACCCGGAGCTGATCCTGGTCGCCGTCGGCTTCGCCGCCGCGACGATCTTCTTCGGCATCTTCCCGTCGCCGCTGTTCCATCTCGCGGGCCACGCGGCGAACGCGCTCAGCGGCCTGTTCTGATCGCCGGAAGCCCTGCGTTCAGGGTCAGCAAGGTCTAACCCTGGGGGCGCTGGTCGGCCGCCACGACGGCTGAGACAGTGATGCGGTCACATCGAGTCGTCTCCCGAAACTGCCGGTCGGCGAAGTGGTGGGAGACCCAACGAAGGGGAGCAAGCCTTGAGTCGCAGCGTGAAGGACCACAGCAGACAAGTCTTCAACTTCACCCGGCGGTCGTCCGGGCGTGGCCGGGCGCGGGGACTGAAGCTGCTCGCGGGGCTGGGTGCCGCCGCGGCGGTGTCGGTCTGCACGAGCGCGACCGCTTTGGCCAGCGGTCCGGTGACGTACTACAGCCAGGCACACTGCATGACGTCGGTTGTGCCCGTCGGCACCTCGACCTGGCAGCAGCAGCTCGAAGGCACCATTCCGACCCAGACCTATAGCTGGCTGATCGCGTACCGGCCGAACTCCGTGGTCCACTACACGGGCACGGCGGCCGTGGTGTGGCGCGCGCAGCTCGAATACCTCACCACGGCCGGCAACTACGCCCCGATCAACCAGACATCCACCTCAGTGCTGATGCCCGGCGTGTCGGCATACCCCAGCGCCTGGTACTTCTCGGGGTCGTGGATAGTGCCGACGCTGTGGAGCCCATCCAGCAATCCGGACTTTGCCACCGTGCCCGGATACCGGTATGCCGTCCTCGGGACGACCTACTGGCTGAACAGCGGCGGAGGGATCATCGCGAGCCATCAGGACCTCGAGTACTCGGACGACTACTGCCCGACGTCCTGACCCTCGCAGTTGGTGGTGGCGAGACGATTCCGTCTCGCCACCACCACGTCG
Organism: Solirubrobacteraceae bacterium; assembly: GCA_035252415.1. Taxonomy (GTDB): domain Bacteria; phylum Actinomycetota; class Thermoleophilia; order Solirubrobacterales; family Solirubrobacteraceae; genus Palsa-465. Next base: position 5,968 of record DATFDC010000281.1, on the reverse strand, counting down.
GGGCTCAGTCGGCGTCGCCGACGACCCCGCTCTCCACTGCCCGGCGCGCCAGCACGAGACGCTTCTTGTTCTGCGGCAACTCCGCCACATCGAACTTGTCGAACAGCGCCCGCAGGTGCAGCTTCACGGCCGCCACCGACAGATGCAGCTGATCGGCGATCTCGTGATTGGTCGCCGGCCCCGCAAACGGGGAGCCGTCGAGCATCGGGCGGCAGAGAGCCCTCAGCACCTTGCGCTGCTGATCCGACAGGTCGGCGGCGAGCGGCGGCCCTCCCGGGTCAGAGGACGTGGCGCCCCGGCTCGCATTCCCGGCGTGCCGCACGAGCACGGAGGCGCGTCCGAACCGGAGCACGTCTCCGTCGCGCAGCCTGCGGATGCGGTGCACCGGCTCTCCGTTGACGTAGGAGCCGTTGCGCGACAACCCGTCGTCGAGCAGCGTCAACTCGCCGGCGTGGCGCTCGATCACCGCGTGCAGTGCGGAGACCTGGTCGTCCCAGGCCAGGCACAGATCGGCGGACGCGTTGCGCCCGACCGTCAGCTCGCGGCGCTCGGGCCCGAAGTGGACAATCCGCTGCGCGCCAGCGGGCTCGCGATACACGAAGAATGGAGTCCCGGCACGTTCGGCATGGATGACGGCCTGAAGCTCGCGTGCCGTACTCGGGTGAGGCCCCCCGCCGATGCCAGCTCGCATCGCCATGCCGCCGTCTTATACCCGACGGCGTTCCATTCCACATCAAATCGCACCCTAACTGCCAATCACGGGTCAGATCTCGGACTGTGGTGGGGGGCGAGGTTGTGTGTGGCCGGCGGCAGGCAGGCCGGCGCGGGCGCCGCTGCCGCTATTCCGACAGGTTGAACTGCCGCGAGGCCTCGAGCAGGCGCTCGGCCGTCGCCGCCAGGTCCCCGAGCGACGCGCTGAGCTCCTGCGACTGAGCGCTGGTCTGCAGCGTCGCGCTGGACATCTCCTCGGCCGAGGCGGACGACTCCTCGGCGACCGTGGCGATCTCCGTCGAGTTCTCGGCCATGCCGCCGACGCTCGCCGAGATGCCCGCGATCGCGTCACCGATCTCGGTGAACGCCTCCTGGGCGCGCTCGGAGCTCTCGACTCCCTGATCGGCCAGCTGGGCGGCCTGCTCGACGAGACCGACCACGCGGTGGATGCCCTGCTGGATCTCCTGGACGAGCTGGGCGATCGTGGTGGCCGATCCGCCCGACTCCTCGGCCAGCTTGCGGACCTCCTCGGCGACGACCGCGAAGCCGCGGCCGTGCTCGCCGGCGCGGGCGGCCTCGATCGCCGCGTTCAGCGCCAGCAGATTGGTCTGGTCGGCGATGCCGGTGATCGTCTCCAGGATGCCGCCGATCTCGTTCGACTTGCGGGCGAGCTCGTCGATCCCGGTCTGGGCATCCTGGCCGGAGACCCGGACGCGCTGCATCACGTCGTTGGCCTCGCCGGCCGCCTCGACGCCGCGCGCGCTGAGCTCCTGGGCCCGGGCCGTGGCCACGGACACCTCGTCGGTCAGCTCGCGGCTCTGGGCCAGCATCGCGGCCTGGCGCTCGGCGCCCTGGGCAACCTCGGTGCTGGCCGCGGCGATGCTGCTCATCGCATGGGTCGTCTGGTCGATGTTGTCGCGCACCTGGCCGAACACGTCGTGCATGTTCTGCGAGGAGTCGATGAACAGGCGCAGCGACCCGTGCACGGTCGACTTCAGCTCGGCCGCCCGGTCCGACAGGTCGTCCCGTACTCCGCGGACCTCGATGCCCGTAAGGTCGACGCCCAGCGTGGCGAAGGTGTCGAAGTAGAAGGCGTCGGTGATCGCCTGGATGTCGTAGTTGAAGACCGTGCCGACCGCGCGCTCGGCGGCCAGGGCGAGGAGATGCTGCTCCTCGCCGGACGCGCTCCGGCGCAAGCCGCGGCGACGGGACTCCTCCCCGCCGAGCTGCGGCGGGTTCTCGCGCAGCTGGCGGCGAACCGCGTCCAGGTAGGTCGGATAGCTACCCAGATACCACTTGAGGGGCAGGTTGATCTTGTTGTGGAGCGCTCCGACGCCGAGCAGCCCCTCGAAGTACTTCAGACCAAACGGATCGGCCTGCGAGGGCTCGGCGAAGATGGCCCGCCAGTGGCCGGCCTGCGCGGACTTCCATCCCTCGCGCAGAGCCTCGAACTCGATGCCCTTCTTGGCCACGTAGTTGCGGAAGAAGTCCCCCGTGGCGGAAAACTTGAAGTGGTGGTCGGTGAGCTCCTCCGCAACCGCTTCGGCAACCTCGTCCGCCCAGGGCTGGAGCTGCTTCAGAAGGGCCAGAACGTCGGCGTCCAGGCCGATGAACTGCCGGCGCAGCGCCAGGTTCTCCGAGCTGATGTGGTACAGGGCTGCGAGTGATTCCACGGGCGTCGTCTCCTAGGGCTCGTTTCCAGGGGGGCGCGAACGCACCACCCGGTCCTCTTCTGAACATCGTCAGTCCCTAAGAAGAGCTTTAGGCAGTCCCGTTTTTCGCCCGCCGCGGCGGGTAGCCCCAAACCCACGATGGATGAACGTCGCAGCGACACCGAGGAGACGTTCGGCAGCCAGTCGCCGCCGGGCACGGTCTCAGACCAGAACGCCGAGGAGCCGACCGCCCCCGACCAGGGCGACGGTCAGGCAGCCGACCGGGACGGCTCGCGGAAGGCCACCGAAGATCCGGGATCGGCCAAGGAGGGCGGCCAGGCCACGGGGCATCCCGGGAACGCTGGCTGACGCGTCCCCGGGAGCCGGCGCGATCTCCTAGCCGCCGGTCAGCTTGCGGTAGGCCGCGATCTGCGGGTCGTTGGCCGAGATCGGCGTACAGCCCTGCGCGATGACCATCTTGCCGTTCTCGGGCGTGACCGTGTAGTCGACGTTGTTGGCGATGTGGAACGGATAGTTCCCATACGTCCAGGGCTTGCAGAGCATCCCTGTGTCGAAGTCCTTCACGCTCTCGAACGCCTTGTTCACGTTCTGAACCGTGTAGGGACCGTTGATCGACTGGAGCGCGTGCACGGCGATCTCGCCCATCGTGAAGCCCATCTGGCTGAAGCTGCCGATGCCGCCGGTCACGTTCTTGCCGTACTGCTTGAGGATCGCCTTGTACAGGTTCATCGTCGGCGTGTTGGTCGGGTCGGGCGGCGTCAGCTCGGCGTTGACGAAGAACTTGTGGTTCCACTTGGGCCCGAGCGTCGTCGCCAGGAAGTCGGTGTCGCACGGCGTCGAGCAGCCCCACACCTTGACCCGGTCCTCGAGGCCGAGCTTCTGCGCCGCCTGCAGGATGACCAGCGCCTCAGGCGGGGTGAAGTTCAGCACGACCGCGCCGTCTGAACCGGCGGCGTTGACCAGCTTGAGGGCGACCGAGTTGGCGTCGTTGATCGGCACGTTCTCGGTGAGATCCGTGATCGGGACACCCGCCGCCTTGGCGATCGCGTTCGGTCCGGCGGCGATGTAGCCGGTGCCCGGCACGTTGGACTGATCGAACACGATCTTCGAGACGTGCTGGGTGATCGCATACTGAACCGCGCCGTCGGAGCTGTAGCGCGGGCCCATGTTCACGTCGGCGTAGTTCGGCGTCGAGTAGCACTCAGGCGCGATGCCGGCTGCGATGACCTTGTAGTTGAGCTTCTCCCAGTAGGCGTGGTCGATCGTGCACTCGAGGATGCTCGAGGTGCCGGACATCCCGAGGACCTTGTCGGTCTGCACCAGGAGCTTGGACGCGGCCGCGATCTGGGGCGGCTGGGTCGCCTCGGTCTGAAGCTGAAGCTTGATCGGATGGCCGTTGACCCCGCCGTTGGCGTTCACGCACGCGAAGTACGCCGCCTCCATGTTCGAGATGTCGGTGAAGTCGGTCCCCGGCTGCTTGGTGTTGATCGCACCGAGCACGATCGGCGTGCCGGTCGCAGCCTGGCCCGGCTTGGGACCGCACGATGACGTGTCCGACGACCCGCTCGACCCGCTCGACCCGCTGCTGGCCGAGGTCGACGTCGAGCCGCCACTCGCCGGAGCGGCGGCGCTGCTCGAGCTGCTGTTGCTGCTGCCGCAGCCCACGAGTACAAAAACACCGACGATCGCTACCAGAACGAGACCGACTCGGACACGCATTCAGACCTCCATAGGTTCAACCGGGCCGTCGAGGACCCAGCACCGCGGCAGCTTATGGCGGCGGAGACATTGGTGTCAAGATTGTCGCCAATCTCGTAATCAATCGCGAACGTTGGGTTCGCAAAACACACGAGCGAGGGTTGGGCTGCGTCCCGGCGACCGGATCGGCACGAGGACGAGCTCTCGCGCGAGGTTCGCCGGAGGGTGCACTAGGCTGGACCGCCCGTGGATTATCCAGTCGAGAGCTTCACCGAGGCCGAGCGCGAGCGGCTTCTCCCCCACTTTACGAACCTCGACCGGCCGGTGTTCGCACTGGTCAATCTTCCCGAGACGGTCAAGGCGGCCCTGTTCGCGCGGTATTCGCGCTATCCGGGCACGCTGAGGCGGTTGTTCCTGGAGGAGTTCGCCGATGACCTCCCGCCGGCCGGCTCCGGCGAGAGGGCGGAGACCCCGGAGGGGGCGCGGGCGGCCCAGCTCTACGAGCGGATCTTCCTCGGCTACGGCGATGACTCGGTGGCGCAGCTGGGCGGGGCCCACGTGGCCTGTGAGTGGGTCTCGAACGTGCTGACCAAGGTGCTCCAGCGCCCGCGCCTCGCCGCCTATCTCGAGCAGTCGACCCGGTACATCGCCTACGACGGCCCGATGCCGGACCCGCCCGGCGGGTACCGCTACTACCGGGACGCCACGCTCGGGCTGGAGTACGAGCGGGCCATGGACGAGCTGTTCGGGATCTACTCCCGCGCCCTGCCCGAGGTGTGCGCCTGGGCCGAGACGGAGTTTCCCCGCGCCGGCGACGAGCCCCCAGCGGCCCACGCGCGGGCGATCAAGGCCAAGGCGCTGGACCTGCTCCGCGGCCTCCTCCCGGCCAGCTCGCTGTCCCACATGGGCATCTTCGCCGCCGGTCAGACCTACGAGCAGCTGATCCTCCACCTGCTCGCCCACCCGCTGCCGGAGGCGCGGGATTACGGCCGGATGCTCCTTCAGGAGCTCCAGAAGGTGGTCCCGAGCTTCCTGACCCGGATCGAGCGCCCCGACCGAGGCGGGCGATGGATCGATTACCTCGAATCTCGCGCCCGCGCCGGGACCCACTGGGCGCAGCGGCTCGGCCTCGACGCCGCGGACGCCGCGGACGGACCCGCCGGACCGGCCGGACCGTCGGTCACGCTGCTACGCACCGACGGCGAGGAGGATGACCTGCTGGCGGCGCTCCTGTTCGAGTCCGGCGCGAGCTCGGAGGAGCAGATCCGCAGCGCCGTCTCAGCGCTCGACGACGAGGCGCGCGCCGTGCTGCTGGCCGATCTCGTGGGCGATCGCGCGAACCGCCGCCACCGGCCGGGGCGCGGGCTGGAGTCCCTGCGCTACCGGTTCGAGATCGTCGCCGACTACGGCGCTTTCCGTGATCTGCAGCGCCACCGGATGCTGACCATCCAGTGGCAGGCCCTCACCCCCGACCTCGGCGCGGACGTGCCCGAGCAGGTCGAGTTGGCCGGATGCGGTGACGAATACCGCAGGGCGCTCGAGATCTCAGCCAATGAGTACGCGCGCCTGGTCGAGGCTGGGCTGGCCACGGCTGCGCCGTACGCCCTGTGCCTCGGTTACCGGATCCGGTTCGTTCTGGACCTGAACGCGCGGGAAGCGATGCAGCTGATCGAGCTTCGCTCAGGCCGCGAAGGTCATCCGAGCTACCGCGCGGTGGCCCACGAGATGCATGCGCAGATCAGCTCGGTTCACCCGGCGGTGGGCGCGATAATGACCCACGTCGATCGCGAGACCGAGCCCCGGCTCGAGCGGATCCTCTCCGAGATGCGCAGCCAGGCACGGGTGAGCGCCGGGACCTGACCGCTCGCGGTAGCGCGCGGGCCTGA
>DATFDC010000280.1:0-5019 GCA_035252415.1 Solirubrobacteraceae bacterium | reverse complement strand
CGTGGTGGCGGGCCGCACGGGCATCGTCCTGAACAACCGCGCCGCGGGGTTCGCGGTGCAAGGCGAGGTCGTCGGCGGCACCCGGCCCTACCACACGCTGATCCCCGGAATGCTGACGCGCGGCCAAGAGCTGGTCGGGCCGTTCGGCCTGATGGGCGGCATGATCCAGGCGCAGTCGCACACCCAGTTCCTGTGCTCGCTGCTGGCCGGCGATGGCTCCCCGGGAGACCCCCAGAAGGCGATCGACCGCGGCCGCTTCCGGATCGACGGCCGCACGCTCAACCTCGAGCCGCCGCTGTGGGACCGGGCCGACGAAACCAGGGGGCTTGGCTACGCCGTCCGCCGCACCACCGAGCGCGTCCCGTTCGGCGGCGGCCAGGCGATCATCCTCCGCGACGGCACCCTGTTCGGCGGCTCGGACGCCCGCAAGGACGGCTGCGCCCTCGGGTTCTAAGCGCTCCCGAGCCGCACCAGGCCGGTCTCGTAGGCGAAGATCACCGCCTGCACGCGGTCACGCAGGCCGAGCTTGCGCAGCAGGCTCGAGATGTGGGTCTTGACCGTGGCTTCACTGACCACGAGCTCGGAGGCGATCTCCGCGTTGGACAGGCCGCCGGCCAGCAGTCTCAGGACCTCGGTCTCGCGAGCGGTCAGCTCGGCCAGCGCCGCGCTCGAGTGATCGCGTTGCGGCAACGTGCTGGCGAAGCGCTCGAGCAGCCGCCGGGTCACCGACGGCGCGAGAAGCGCATCACCGGCCGCGACCACGCGGATCGCCTCGAGCAACTTGACCGGCGTGACGTCTTTGAGCAGGAATCCACTCGCGCCGGCGCGGACCGCCGCGTGCACGTATTCGTCGAGGTCGAACGTGGTCAGCACGAGGATCCTGGCTGGGGACCCGGCCGCCGCCAGACGCTGCGTGGCCTCGACCCCGTCGAGTACGGGCATGCGAATGTCCATCAGGATCACGTCGGGCGCACGCCGGTCAGCCAGCGCCACCGCCTCAGCCCCGTTCTCGGCCTCGCCGACCACCTCGATGTCGGACTGCGCCTCGAGGATGGCCCGGAAACCCGCGCGGATGAGCGCCTGGTCGTCGCAGATCAGCACGCGGATGCTCATGGGCGAGCCTCCTCCAGGGGGAGCCGCGCCCGGACCTCGTAGCCGTCCCCCGCGCCGCGTGGCCGTGCGGTGAGCTCGCCGCCAAACAGCGCGACCCGTTCGCGCATTCCGATCAGGCCGTGCCCGCCGGGCTCGCCGTCACCGTTGACCGGCTCGGCGCCGCGGCCGTCGTCCACCACCTGAAGCTCGAGGGCGTCGTCGACGTAGCGCACGCTGACATCGGCACGGGAAGCGTGGGCATGCTTGAGCGTGTTGGTCAGCGCCTCCTGGACGATCCGGTAGGCGCACATCCCCACCCCCTCCGGCAACTCCCGCGGTTCGCCCAGCACCGACAGCTCGACGGCCAGCCCGGTCTCCTTGACCTGGCGGACCAGCTCGTCGAGGTAGGCGATGCCGGGTTGGGGGGCGTAGTCGGCTCCGCCCTCGGGGTTCTCCTCTGCCCGGATCACCCCGAGCAGCCGGCGCAGCTCGGTCAGCGCCGCGCGCCCGGTCGCAGCCACCGACCTCAGCGATTCCCGCGCCCGCTCGGGACTGGTTTCGAACAACTCCTCGCCGGCCGAGGCCTGCACGACCATCACGCTGACGTTGTGGGCGATCACGTCATGCAGCTCGCGGGCGATCCGCGTGCGTTCCTCGATGACCGCACGCTCGGCCTTCTCCTCGCGTTCGCGCTCCAGCCGCTCGGCCCGGGCCTCGAGCTCGGCCAGGTAGGCGCGTCGGGTGCGGATGTTGTCCCCGATCACCCAGGCGATCGCGAACACGGCCAGCTCCGGTATCGCCTGCCCCGGGCGCGCCCCGGTGCTGACCAGCACGCCCACGGCGATCGGGAGCGCCACCCACTGGGCGGCGCGGATCGAGACGGGGCGCTCGCACCTCGAGGCCACCGTGTACAGAGCCACGAGCACGCCGACCGGGAACTGGGCCTGGCTCGTGAAGATCAGGATCACCGCCCCGGCGCTGACCGTGACCGCCAGCACCGCGAGGGGGCGGTAGCGCCGCAACGCAACCGGAGCGGTTGTGAACGGCACCAGCACGACCTCGAGCACCTCGACCGGATGCCCGTTGTGGGTGCGCGAGAGGATGACCGACACCTCCGAGAAGAACGTCAAGAACAGCGCCAGCAGCGAGTCGGTCCACCACGGGTGGCGGCGGATCGCCTCGCGTACCGCCGCCACCGTTGTGGAGATCTGCGACATGGGCGGAGAGTAACCCGGGACCTCAGGCGTCCCGCGTCTGCGTCCGCCAGGCGCCGAGTGCGGGCAGGATCGCGAGCCACGCAATGGTCACCAGGACGGCCACGCCCACCGACATGGCGACCGAGGGCCCTCCGACGGCGGGTCCGGGCTTGAGGAACACCAGCACCCCGTCCAGAAGCCCGTCCCGCAGCGAGCCGAGCGACGTGCTCTGCACCAGCAGCGGGCTGAGCACGAGCTCCCAGCCGATCAGCGTGGTGATCGTCCCGGGCCGCGACCCGGTCAGCGTGGCGAGCCCGATCGCGACCACGCACATCACTCCGTTGGCCAGCGCCAGCCAGGCCGCCGACTGGAGGATCAGCGACAGGCTCGGGGTCGGAAGACCGCCGGCGAAGCCGAACGTGACCGCCAGCCCGAACGCGAAGGCCACGGCGATCGCGGTGAACGTCACGATCAGGGCCGCCGGGATGCGCGCCAGGAACAGCGCCCACCGTGAGCGCCCCGTGACCACGTTGTCGCGGAACACGCCGGCGGCCAGGTCGCCGGCGCCCGCCTCGGCGCCGATCAGCACCGCGGCCACCGGGCCCATGAACACGCCGAGCAGGCTGAGCATCCGTGCGAAGTGATCGAGCCCACCGGCCGGCGCGTAGTGCGCGGGGTTGGATGCGTGCTCGATCACCTCGTATCCGGTCCAGATCACCAGCGGTGCCAGCACCGCCGCCATCACCAGCGCGATGAAGCCGCGCTTCTTTCGCAGCCGGAGCAGGTCCGCCCCGATCATCTGCCGTGCCGTTGTCAACGCAGCGCTCATGCCGCCACCTCCAGTCGAGTCGTCATCTCCAGGAACCGCTCCTCCAGGCTGTGGCGCACCGGCTCGAGCCGGGTCACCACCAGGCCCGCCTGCACCAGCCGCGCGTTGACCTCGCCGGCCTGCTCAGGGGCAACCAGCTTCATCCTGAGCGCGCCGTGCTCGCGGCGCAGCTCGCGCACGGTCGGCTCACCGGCCAGCAGCGTCAGCGCCCGCTCCGCGTCGTCGCACTCGACGATCAGCTCGCCGGCGCCACCGGCCACCAGCTCCTCGATCGGGCCCTGGGCGATCACCCGGCCGCGATCGATGATCGCCGCCACATCGCAGGTCTTCTCGACCTCGTCGAGCAGGTGGGAGGAGATGAACACCGTCCGGCCCTCCTCCTCGACCAGCGCGCGGATCATCCGCCGCATGTCGAGCATCCCGCCCGGGTCGAGTCCGTTCATCGGCTCGTCGAGGATCAGCAACTCGGGATCTGAGAGCAGGCAGCGGGCAACCCCGAGGCGCTGTCGCATGCCGAGCGAGTACGTCCCCACCCGGTCATCGGCGCGCTGCTCGAGTCCGACTCGATTGAGCGCGCCGGCGACTCCCGAAGCCGCCTCGGGACCGCGAACCGCGGCGGCGATCTTCAGGTTCTCCCGTCCGCTCAGGTGCGGATAGAACGAGGGCTCCTCGACGATCGCCCCGACCCGGGACAGTGCCCGCCCCCGTTGGGCCGGAACGGAAAGCCCCAGCACGCTGGCGCTTCCGTCGCTGATCTGGGTGAGCCCCAGAAGCATTCGAATGAGGGTGGTCTTGCCGGCGCCGTTGTGGCCGAGGAAGCCGTAGGCGGTGCCGCGCGGCACGGACAGGCTGACGGCGTCCACCGCCACCCGCTCGCCGAACCGCTTGGTCAGCCCGGCGGTCTCGAGCGCCGGACCGTCGTGATGTTGATTGGCATGTATCGCTTGCATGCCAAAAGCATCGGACCGGGCGCGCCGCCGCACATCCGCCGCGCGGATGGAATCGGGGGTCAGCCGAAAGTATGAGTCCGAGCCGCGGCGTCACCCTGGCGGCCGAAGCGGCCGAAGCGGCCGAAGCGGCGGGGGTCGCCGGGTCGCCAGGTGGCCGTGCGGCTACTCCCGGCTGGCGAGTCGGCGGAGCCGGCGCTGCTGCGCCGGATCGAGCGTCGACAGGCTGCGCGCGAAGTGGGCCAGGGCCGCGTCCCCGAACTGGTCGACCAGGTCCCGCACCTCGGCGCCGGCCCTGCGGTCCTGATACTCCTCGCGGGTCAGCGCGGCCTCGTAGGTGTCCGACCGTCCGCTCCGCCGGCGGCTCAGCAGCCCCTTGTCGTTGAGCCGGCGCATCACGGTCATGTATGTGGTGTATGCGCGCGGAGGCTTCGCCTTGCGGTTGAGCGCATCCATGACCAGCTTGACCGTGGTCGGCTCTCCCTGGCGCCACACCTCCTCCATGATCTCGGCCTCGAGCTCGTGCAGGGCGGGCGGCGGCTTCGTCGTGCGCGAGCGTGCCATCGCTCCGGAGGATAACTCTCGCCGCCGACGCGGCGTAGTTGCACGCGCGGGCCCCCGTTTACCCGCGACGCCGGAGGAAAACGCCTCGAAACTACTACGCTGCGTAGTGTTACTATGGCGAATAGTAGATAAGTCTCCCCTCCTCATCGATCGATCGGAGAACGCGTGATCCAGCGTCTTGTTCTGGTCGCCGGCGCGGCGCTGCTGCTCGCGAGCCTGGCGACAGCGACCACTGCGAGCGGCCACGGTGTCGGCACCCACCACCACCGGAGCGTCGCCTGGGGCGCCTCCGACCAGGTGATCCAGTGGAACCAGGAGCTCCAGCAGGTGCTCACGGCCCCCGGCGCCCAACCCGCCTGGATTCACCCCACCCGGACGATGGCCATCACCC
>DATFDC010000279.1:0-4636 GCA_035252415.1 Solirubrobacteraceae bacterium | reverse complement strand
CTGCTCGACCAGTTCGGCCGCAACCTGACGAAGCTCGCGCAGGAGGGCAAGCTCGACCCCGTCGTCGGCCGCCAGACCGAGATCGAGCGCGTGATGCAGATCCTCTCACGCCGCACGAAGAACAACCCGGTGCTGATCGGCGAGCCGGGCGTCGGCAAGACCGCCGTCGTCGAGGGGCTCGCGCAGCGCATCGCCGACGGCGAGGTGCCGGAGCTGCTCCGCGACAAGCGCGTGGTCGCCCTCGACCTCGCCGGCATGGTGGCGGGCACCCGCTACCGCGGCGACTTCGAGGAGCGCCTGAAGAAGGTGATGAAGGAGATCACCCAGCGCGGCGACATCGTCCTCTTCATCGACGAGCTGCACAACCTCGTCGGCGCGGGCGCCGCCGAGGGTGCGATCGACGCGGCGTCGATCCTCAAGCCGGCGCTGGCACGCGGTGAGCTGCAGACGATCGGCGCGACCACGCTCGAGGAGTACCGCAAGTACCTCGAGCGCGACTCCGCCCTGGAGCGCCGCTTCCAGAAGATCACCGTGGATCAGCCCTCGACCGAGGAGACGGTCCAGATTCTGAAGGGTCTGCGCGACCGCTACGAGCAGCACCATAAGGTGAACATCACCGACGAGGCGCTCGAGGCCGCGGCCGAGCTGGCCGACCGCTACATCTCCGACCGGTTCCTGCCCGACAAGGCGATCGACCTGATCGACGAGGCCGCGTCCCGGATGCGGATCAAGTCGATGACGTCTCCGCCCGTGTACCGCGAGCTCGAGGACGAGATCGAGGAGACCCGCCGGGCCAAGGAGGAGGCGATCGAGAACCAGGAGTTCGAGAAGGCCGCCAACCTGCGCGACAAGGAGCGCCGGCTGACCCAGCGCAAGCGCGAGCTGGCCGAGCAGTGGGAGGCCGGCGAGTCCACCGAGCGCCCGTCGATCGGCGAGGAGGAGATCGCCGACATCGTCTCGATGTGGACCGGCATCCCGGTGTTCAAGCTGACCGAGGCCGAGACGGCCAAGCTGATGCGCATGGAGGAGGAGCTCCACAAGCGCGTCATCGGCCAGCACCCGGCGATCGAGGTCGTCTCCAAGGCCATCCGGCGCAGCCGTGCCGGTCTCAAGGACCCGAAGCGGCCGACCGGCTCGTTCATCTTCCTGGGCCCCTCGGGCGTGGGCAAGACCGAGCTGGCCCGGACCCTGGCCGAGTTCCTGTTCGGCGACGAGGACACGATGATCCGCATCGACATGTCCGAGTACATGGAGAAGCACGCGGTCTCGCGCCTGGTCGGGTCGCCTCCGGGCTACATCGGCTACGACGAGGGCGGCCAGCTGACCGAGGCCGTCCGGCGCAAGCCCTACAGCGTGCTGCTGCTGGACGAGATCGAGAAGGCCCACCCGGACGTGTTCAACATCCTCCTCCAGATCTTGGAGGACGGACGGTTGACCGACGCCCAGGGCCGGACGGTCGATTTCCGCCACTGCATCGTGATCATGACCTCGAACATCGGGGCCTCCGAGATCGCCCGCAACACGCCGCTCGGCTTCGCCGTCTCCGACGACGAGACCGGCATCACCTACGACGACATGAAGACCCGGATCACCGGTGAGCTCAAGAAGGTGTTCCGGCCCGAGTTCCTGAACCGCATCGACGAGGTCATCGTCTTCCACAAGCTGACCAAGGACGAGATCAAGGAGATCGTCGACCTGCTGCTGCGGCGGATCCGCGAGTCGATGGCCGAGCGCGAACTCCAGCTCGAGCTGTCCGAGCCGGCCAAGGAGATGCTCGTCGACAAGGGCTGGGACCCGTCGATGGGCGCGCGGCCATTGCGCCGCGCGATCCAGCGCTACGTCGAGGACCCGCTGGCCGACTTCGTCCTGCGCTCGCAGGTGCCGTCCGGCTCGACCGTGGTTGTCGACTGGCCGGCCGGCGAGGACGGCGCCGAGCCGCCTGCGGATGCCGAGGTCAAGCTGACCGTGATCGAGCCCGCGCCGAAGCCCCAGCCGGTGGCTGTGGGTGCCGGTGAGGGCGGCGAGGGCGGCAGCGAGGAGCCCGAGCCGGACGAGCCGGCCGGGCCCGACGAGCCCGCCGAAACGGAATAGCTTCGCGGCATCCCGCTCCGGGGTGCCGCGCGCGTCGAGAACGTAGCGGCCAGCCGACGTGGTCGCAGGACGCGCGAGGCACCCCGGACGGGACGCCGACTACGCAGCCAGCGAGCTCAGCGGCCGAGTCTGACTCTTCGCACGATGCCTCGCTGACCGGTACGGGGGCGGGAGGTGAACTTCGCGTGGATGTGGTGTCCCCGGGCGTGGCGCAGGAGCGAGGCGCAGACGGCCGAGACCCTGGCCTTCACCCGCTTTTGCTGGTGAGCGCGAACCTTGTAGAACGTGGTGGCGCACCCCACGGTTCCCAGCTTGTGGCGCTTACCGACCTTCGCCCTGGTGGTGATCGAGAATCGCCCACGGCACGGCAGCTGGCTCGAGCACCGCAGCGAGACCGACACGAACCGGCCCACCACCTTGAGCTTGGTGAACGAGAGCACGAGCTTCCCGCTCGGCTTCGTCCTGAAGGTCAGATCGGCGCCGCCGGCCGTGAGGTTTCCACCGCCGGCGGCGGTCAGCCGGAAGTGATAGACGGTGTTGGGCCGGAGGTTGTTGACCTTCCACGACACCGGCACCTGACCCTGGGCGCCCGACGGTATCGTCTGCATCGGGGTGCCCTTGTTGTAGGTGCGGCTCGTGCCGAACTGGAACTGCCACGTGACGGCGGCGCCGTTCGTGCCGACGAGGCCGTGCAGTACCGCGCTGGTTGTCTTGCGGTCCGTCGCGGCGCGGGTGGTGGCTGAGATCGCACCCGGCGTCGAGGTCGGCGGCGGAGGACCGGTGTCCGAGGACGGCGCGGAGCCGGCGAAGCCGTACCCGACGAGATCGACCGTGATGCACTCGCTCGCCGAAGGACAGTCGACCCCATCGAGCTGATTGGCATGGGGGACCCGCACCGGAACGGCACTCGCCGCGTTGCGCGGATCGAAAGTCAGCTCGTGGGCGGCGCCGCCGACTGTGGTGCACTGCGACGCCGACGGACAGGCGATCGAAAGCAGGTAGTTGTTGGCATCGACGGGGGTTGCTACGGCGCCCGCGGGCGAGGTCGGGTCGAACGTCGCCGCGTTACCGTTGATATCGACGGCCGTGCACTGCGCGACCGTGGGGCACGCCACGGCGTTCAGTTGATTTGTCCCGTCGACACTCGTCGGCGTCGGGTTACCCGGAGCGTTCGGGTTGAACGTCACCTCGCTTCCCTGATCGCCAACCGCCGTGCACTGCGAGGTCGTGGGGCATGCCACGCCGGCTACGAAGCGCCCCGCGTCGATCATGTGGATGGGAGGGGATCCTGGGGCGGTCGGGTTGAAGGTCACCTCTTGCCCTCCGCCGTCGACGGTCGTGCACTGGGAAACGGATGGGCAGGCGATCGAGGAGAGATAGAGCCCGCTGTCGATCGTGGTCGTCCTCGCCCCGCCGGGCGAGCCGGGATCGAAGGTCACGGCGTCGCCGTTGTCGTCGACCGCGGTGCATTGGGTGACCGACGGGCAGGCCACAGCGATCAGGGCAGCGCCAGTTGCGCTGTCGACCACCGTCGGTTGAGGGGTTCCCGGCGTCGCCGGATCGAACGTGGTTTCCCGTCCGGCGCCGCCGACCGCTGTGCACTGCGTTGCCGACGCGCAGGCGACGCCGTTCAGGACGTTCGACCGGTCGACCGCGACGACGGCCGGGCTGGTCGTGGTGGTCGGGTCGAAGGTCACCTCGCCGCCGCTGATGTTGACCGCGGTGCACTGCGACGTCGAGGGGCACGCCACCGCGTACAGGTACGGACCGGTGGCGACGGGGGTCGAGGTCGCGGGCGTGGCCGGGTCGAAGGTGAGCCAGTTGCCTTCCGCGTCGACCGCGGTGCATTGCGAGGTCGAGGGGCAGGCCACCGAGTTCAGGTAGTTCCCGGAGTCGATCGAGACCGCACTGGCGCCGCCTGGGTTTGCCGGGTCGAACGTGACCTCGCGGCCCCCGAACCCGACGGCGACGCATAGGTTGGTGCCCGGGCACCTCACCGAGGCCAGCACCGGTCCCGCGGTGTTGATCTGCACCGGTGTGGAGGCCGCGGGAGCGGTGGGGTCGAACGTGACCTCGTAACCGAAGCTGTCGACGGCGGCGCACAGCGTCGTGGTCGGGCATGCCACGCTGTTGATGTCCCTGTGGCTGTCGATCGCGAACGGCGTCGGGTTCCCCGGTGACGTGGGATTGAACGTCAGCTCGTTTCCGTCGTTGCTCACAGCGGTGCATTGAGTAGCCGACGGGCAGGCCACTGACTGCAAGCCGCCGCTGGTGTCGATCCCGACCGGGATCGTGTCGCCGGGTGAGGTCGGGTTGAACGTGACCTCGTAGCCGCTGGTATCGACCGATGTGCACTGGCTCGCCGCCACGCAGGCCACCTCAGCGATCCGGTTGCCCGGATGGATCGTGGTGGGAGCGGGATTGCCGGGTGATCCTGGATTGAACGTCACCTGCTCGCCGCTGATCGATCCCGCCGTGCACTGCGCGGCTGTCGGGCAGGAGAGCGCGGTCAGGTTGTCTTCGGTGGCGCCGGTTCGGTCAAGCG
>DATFDC010000278.1:0-4583 GCA_035252415.1 Solirubrobacteraceae bacterium | reverse complement strand
CGGTCCGGTCCGGTCCGGTTCCGCGGCTTCGGCGGGTTCGGCCGGGCTCATCGGGCCGACGGGGCGCGGGGCCGCCGCGGCGCACGGCCGCCCCGGCGCACGTGAGCCCAGAACGAGCGCTCGAACTCGTCCCAGTCGATCGGCGGTACGTCAGGGTCGTCGTCTCCGCCCCCGCCTCCGCCGTCGTCGCGGCGCAACCACACCGCCAGGCCGGCCATCGGCGTGCCCACCCAGAACATCAGCGTGCCGAGCATGCTCGGCATCAGCGCCACCCCGAGGCACATCATCACGACGCCGGCCCAGCCCGCCGTCAGACAGCCGCTGTGGTGGACCGTGACCTGGCGGAGCAGTCGGCGGTCGTGCGCGATCACCGCGATCACCACGAATGGGGAGCCGAGCCACAGCCATCCCACCAGGGCCACGCCCGAGGAATCCCCCGTAGCCTTGGCCGCGAAACCTCTATGACCTCTGGCACTGAAACGACCACCGTCGGGCGCGTCGGCGGGCTGTGGCGCTATCCGATCAAGTCGCTCGACGGCGAGTGGGTCGACGCACTCAGCGTCGATCATCGGGGGGTCGAGCGGGACAGAGAGTGGGCGCTGGTCGACACCGAGGGCAGGATCGCCTCGGGAAAGCGGACCCGGCGCTTTCGCAAGGTCCCGGGGCTGCTTCGCCACGCCGGCCGCCTGAACGGACAGGTTCCGGTGATCGCCCTGGAGGACGGACGCGCGGCGCCGGTCGACAGCGAGGAGGCGGCACGGCTGGTCGAGGAGATCGCCGGCCCCGGCTGGTCGCTCCAGCGCGAGGCGGCCGTACCGCACTTCGACGCCGGCGCGGTGCACCTGGTCACGAGCGCCACCTTGGCCACGCTGAGCGCCGCGGCACGATGGCCCGTGTCGGTCGAGCGGCTGCGGCCGAACGTACTGATCGAGCTTACGGGGGAGGGCTTCCCCGAGGACGGATGGCTCGAGTGCACGCTCGAGCTCGGGAGCGTCAGGCTGCGGGTCGCCAAGCGGGTGGTCAGGTGCGTGATGGTCAACCAGCGCCGCCCCGACCTGCGGGCCCGCCGAGACGTCCTGAAGCTGGTCGGGAGGCTCAACCACGCGTGCGCCGGGATCTACGCCGACGTGATCGAGCCAGGCGAGGTCCGCGTGGGCGATCCGGTCTTGCTCGATCAGGCCTCGGCATGCCCCGAGGTCCGCCTCGGGACACCGGCGCCCAGGCATGCCCGCGCGGGTGATCGGGTAGGCCAATCCCGACGGCAACGATTGAGGGAGAGAGAATGACCGCGCCGATCGAGGATGTCAGCGCCCTGCCGGGCAAGAAGATCACCGACCAGGCCGAGAACCCCCTCGGCAAGGTCAAGGAGATCTATGCCACCGACGGTTACCCGATGTGGGTCGCGGTCGAGCTGTCCTCGGGCCTGGCCAAGAAGCGGACGGTGTTCATCCCCCTGGCCCGAATCAAGGACGAGGACGGCGAGCTCAGGGTCCCGTACAGCGCGCAGCGCATCGGCGATGCGCCGGAGGTCGACGACAGCGACGGGATCTCCGCCGAGTGCGACCGCAAGCTCCGCGACTACTACGGGATCGACACGGGCGATCAGGAACTGCGAGCCGACAACAAGTCCTACGCCACGCTCGTGCCCGAAGAGGGCGGCGAGGCGAAGCTCGTTGAGAACGTGGACGAGCTCGAGACGCCCGACGCCGACACTCGCACCGACGAGAGCCACGAGCGGCTTCGGGATCCGGGCAGCGCCGAGATGCGCAAGGTCACCGCCGAGG
The DNA here is from genome assembly GCA_035252415.1 of Solirubrobacteraceae bacterium. Lineage (GTDB taxonomy): Bacteria > Actinomycetota > Thermoleophilia > Solirubrobacterales > Solirubrobacteraceae > Palsa-465. The sequence continues at coordinate 2,799 of DATFDC010000278.1, read as the reverse complement.
ACGTAACCCACGACACCCAGGGCTCGGGTGGTGAACAGGGCCGCGAGTCGGGCGATGACGACCAGCGGGGCGACGGCGACGAGCGGGACGACGAGGACTCAGGCGACTGAGTCGCGGTCACTCGTCCCAGGGCAGTCCGTCCCAGCCCTCCGGCGGCCCCGGCTGCCACCTACCAAACGGCGCGTACGCCTCGGCCGACGAGGTCGTGTCCTGCTCCACGCCGGCGCTGTGGCGGCTCGCGAGCTCTGAGGCGACGTAGGTCGTGTCCCGCGCCGCCCAGCGTGCGCCGGTCATGAACACCACGCACGGCCCATCGCCGGCGCCGACGAAGATGTGCTCGGTTCCGGGTGGGCAGTGCACGAAGTCCCACGCCCGCAGCCTGCGCTCCTCACCCTCCACCAGCAGCAGGCACTCGCCGGACAGGACCAGAAAGTCCTCCTGGTTTGCCTCGCGGTGGTAGAGCCCGCTCGGCTGTCCGGGGCGCAGCACCATCAACGTGTAGCCGACCTGACCGAACGGCGCCTGCTCGCCCTCGAGCACGCACGCGTCACCGAAGTGCTCGCCGGTCACCCACGCCGCGTCGCGGACGTTGACCACGAACCACCCGTCGGTGGCCGCGACAAGACCCGCCTCGGACTGCTCCATGCGAGCGGGATCGACCATCGCAGCCCGAGCATACGCCGCAGGCGCCGGCGCCCGCCACGCATTTCGTGGCCAACCGCGCGTCCCGCCGCCCTCAGCGCACCGCGTGGCAGACCGTGTCGAGCAGTGAGCACTGGACAACGGTGCCGAGGATCCAGCCGCTCGGCACGGGTCCCCAGAAGCGGCTGTCGTCGGACACGCCGCGGTTGTCGCCCAGCAGGTAGTACTCATCCGGGGGCACCCGCACCGCGGTTGGAAAGCTGCATGCCGCGCCCGGGCCGCACGGTGCCACGAACGGCTCGCTCTCGCGGACCCCGTTGCGCACGACGTGACCGTCGACGATCGCGATCAAGTCGCCCGGCCCGGCCACCACGCGCTTGACGAACACCGCGCCCGACTCCTGGGGAACCGCCGCATCGCATGGCTGGGTCGAACGGCTGCCCTGAAGGCCGGAGCCGCAGACGGGATCTTTGGCCCGCGCGCCGGTCGGCGGATGGAACACCACGATGTCGCCGACCCGCACACCTCCCGCCGGTTCGGCGGCCACGCGCTGGTCCACCTGAAGCGTCGGCTCCATCGAGCCCGAGGTGACCTTGTACTGCCTGACCGTCTTGTGCATGACCAGCCCGAGACCGACCAGCACGATCGCTGCCACGCCGAGCAGGCGGCGACCGACGCGGCGCCGGATGGGCCGCCCCAGCGGCAGGGGTGTGGTGAGCTGCTCCACCGGGGCATGGATCGGCACCCGAGCGACCGGGCTTGACCGCGTCCACCCGCTACCGTCCATCGCAGTGCCCAATGACGGCGTCCATCGCGTTGTGGTGGTCGGCGGCGGCTTCGGAGGGCTCCAGGCGGTGCAGAAGCTCCGCCACGCGCCCGTCGAGGTCACGCTGGTCGACCGGCGCAACTTCCACCTGTTCCAGCCGCTGAGCTACCAGGTGGCCACCGGCGCGCTGTCGCCCGGTGAGATCGCCTATCCGCTGCGAGCCATCTTCAAGCGCGCCCGCAACGTCCGGGTGATCCTGGCCGAGGTCGCGGGCTTCGATCTCGAACAGCGCGAACTGCAACTGCGCTCGGTGGCCGGCGTGCCCGCGCCGGCGACCCTCGAATACGACACGCTGATCGTGGCCGGCGGCTCGCAGTACTCGTACTTCGGCCACGACGACTGGAGCGAGTACGCGGCCGAGGTCAAATCGCTCGAGAGCGCGTTGATGGTCCGCGGCCGCATCCTGGCCGCGTTCGAGTCGGCGGAGGACGAGCCAGACCCCGAACGCCGGGCCGCATGGCTGACGTTCGTGGTCGTGGGGGGCGGCCCGACCGGGGTCGAGATGGCGGGCCAGATCGGGGAGCTGGCCCGAGACACGCTCAAAGCCGACTTCCGCACGATCGACACGCGATCCGGCCAGATCCTGCTCGTCGAGACCGCCGACCGGCTGCTCACGAGCTTTCCCCCGAAGCTCTCCGCGAGAGCCAAACACTCACTCGAGCAGCTCGGCGTCACGCCGATGCTGAACACGACGGTGACCGGGATAGAGGCGGACGCCGTCACGATCGAGGAGCAGGGCGCCCAGCCGCGGCGCATCCCCACCCGCACGATCATCTGGGCTGCCGGCGTGACCGCGTCGGCGATGGCCCGGACGCTCGGCGAGCAGACCGGCGCGGAGCTCGATCGTCCCGGGCGGATAACGGTGGAGCCCGACCTGACGCTCCCGGGTCATCCAGAGGTGTTCGCGATCGGCGACATGGTTCGTGTCCGCCAGACCGACAGCAACGTGGTGACCCTGCCGGGCGTTGCGCCGGCGGCGATGCAGCAGGGCCGCTACGCGGCGAAGGTGATCAAGGCCCGACTGCAGGGCCAGACCACGCGGCCCTTCCACTACATCGACAAGGGCAACCTGGCCACGATCGGCCGGGGCGCCGCGGTGGCCGACATCAAGGGGTTCAAGCTGAGCGGCTTCGTCGCGTGGCTGACCTGGCTGCTCATCCACCTCTTCTACCTGGTCGGCTTCCAGAACCGCATCCTGGTGTTCATCCGATGGTCGTTCAGCTTCTTCACCCGCGGCCGTGGCGCGCGGCTGATCACCGCGCAGGCAATGGAGAAGCCAGCCGACCACCGCGCCGCTTGACCCGGCGGGCCGGCACCGACCCCGGCGCCCG
>DATFDC010000277.1:0-3071 GCA_035252415.1 Solirubrobacteraceae bacterium | reverse complement strand
AGAAGGCTGCCGCGCTGCGTGACGCCGGCTTCGACATGTCGATCGACGGCGAGGGCTTCTTCTCGATCCAGTACCAGAACGCCAACAACTCCGTCCGCGTGACCGAGCGCTTCATGCAGGCAGTCGAGAATGACGAGGACTGGCAGCTGATCGGTCGCGTCAGCGGCACCCCGATCGGCGATCCGATCCCGGCTCGCAAGCTGATGCGCGAGATCGCCGAGGCGGCGTGGCGCTGCGCCGACCCGGGCATCCAGTTCGACTCGACCATCAACCAGTGGCACACCTGCCCGAACTCGGGGCGGATCAACGCATCTAACCCATGCAGCGAATACATGCACGTCGACGACTCGGCCTGCAACCTCGCATCGCTGAACCTCATGAAGTTCCGCCGGACCGATGGCACGTTCGACGTCGAGTCGTTCGAGCACACGGTCGACGTCATGTTCCTGGCGCAAGAGATCGTCGTCTCGCCGTCGAGCTATCCGACCGAGCAGATCGGGGACAACGCGCGAGCCTTCCGCCAGCTTGGCCTCGGCTACGCCAACCTCGGCGCCTACCTGATGGCGAACGGCGTGCCCTATGACTCCGACGCCGGCCGCGGGACCGCCGCCGCCGTTACGGCGCTCATGACCGGGCGGGCGTACCTGGGATCGGCGCGGATCGCGGCGGCGATCGGACCGTACGATCGCTACCTCGAGAATCGCGAGCCGCACAACGCGGTCATGCGGATGCATCGCGACGCGTCGTACGCGATCCCGGATTCGGCGTGCTCGGACAACACGCTGCTCGAGCATGCCCGGATGACCTGGAACGACGCGGTGGCGCTCGGCGACGAGCACGGGTATCGCAACGCCCAGGCCACGGTGCTTGCACCTACCGGAACGATCAGCTTCCTCATGGACTGCGACACCACAGGTATTGAGCCGGACTTCTCGCTGGTCAAGTTCAAGGAGCTCGTGGGCGGCGGCCAGATGACAATCGTCAACAAGACGGTCCCGCTGGCCCTGCAGACGCTGGGATATGACGACGAGCAGATCGAGCAGATCCTCGCCTACGTCAACGAGCACGGGACGATCGTCGGCGCGCCCGATCTGGCCGAGGAGCACCTGCCGGTGTTCGACGTGGCGGTCGGGGAGCGGGCAATCTCGCACATGGGCCATCTGAAGATGATGGGCGCGGTGCAGCCGTTCATCAGCGGCGCGATCTCGAAGACCGTGAACATGCCCCAGACGGTCACGGTCGAGGACATCGCCGACGCATACGCCGAGGCCTGGCGGCTTGGCGTCAAGGCGCTGGCGATCTACCGCGACGGCTCCAAGACCGCCCAGGCGCTGCGCACCGACGCCCAGAAGCAGGAGCCGGCAGCGAACCACGACGAGATCCGCCAGGCGGTGGCCGATGCGCTGGCCAAGGCTCCTCCGAAGCGCCGGCGGATGCCCCGCGAGCGCCAATCGATCACGCACAAGTTCTCGATCGGCGGCCACGAGGGATACATCACCGCAGGCATGTACGACGACGGCAGCGTCGGCGAGATCTTCCTGACCGACATCGGCAAGGAAGGCTCGACCCTGCGCGGGATGATGAACTCGTTCGCGACCGCAATCTCGATCGCGCTGCAATACGGCGTGCCGCTCGAGACGCTGGTGGAGAAGTTCAGCTACATGCGCTTCGAGCCCGAAGGGATGACGTCCAACCCCGAGATCCCGTTCGCGAAGTCGATGCCGGACTACATCATGCGCTGGCTGGCCTCGCGGTTCTGCGACGTGGATCTCCAGGAAGAGCTCGGGATCCTCACGCCGGCCGTGCGGGCTCGCCAAGCCGCGCAGGCGGCCGCGACCTCACACCTGGGCGATGTCGCGAAGCCGGCAACCGACCAGCCGGGCGAGGGCAAGCCGGCCGAGGGCGGGAACGGCACCAGTGGCAACGGTGGTAACGGCAAGGGCAACGGCAACGGCGGCCGAACCGCAAGCCCGGCCCTGCCGGCCACGTCCGCACTGACCGATGAGCCGCCGGTCATCCCGGCCCTGCGCAAGGGACTCGACCTCGGTCCGGCGTGCCAGCAGTGCGGCGGGATGATGCAGCGCACGGGCAGTTGCTACACGTGCTCGAGCTGCGGGTTCAACACCGGTTGCGGTTAGCAGTAGCTAGCTGCTCGATAGTTAGTCGCAGCGGTTGATAGGGGGCCAAGCAATTCGGCGGTCGCGGGGCCACGCTTAGCGTGGGGCCCTGGACTGCTCGGGAACGTGACCATTTCGCACGACCACCTCCAGCGCCGGGCCTGCGTCTCAACCAGACCACGAGCTAAGCCAACCCGGTAGATGCCTCAAGACAATCCGCGCCGCCGCCGATCCAAGACAAGCATTGATGCGTCACTTCCACTGCCACGCTCTGATCGCACTCTCGCTCGCCGCCGCGCTCGCCGGCTGCGGCGCGTCTGCCGGGACCGCCTCGGCTGGGGCCGCCTCGACCGGGCCCACTTCGGCACCGCAGAGCTCGGAAGCCCCGGCTCCCGTGGTAGTCGCCACGCACCGCGCCGCAGCGCACCACCGGCCGAAGCACACCAGTCGTCCGAAACACTCAAGCAACCCCCGCCCGGGCTCCCGCTCCAGCAGCGGACTGGTGTTCTCAACCGCGTCGGGGCACGCTGTACAACCGCAGCGGGCGGCGGGCTCGTGTCGCGCCTCCGGCCACGGCGAGTTCGTGATGCCCGATCCGCGATGCACTCCCGGGGCCCTTAACCCGGCGGTCACGCAGGCGACGATCGGCCGGACGATCTGCGTGCCCGGCTACACCGAGACGATTCGCCCGTCCGAGTCGATCACCGAGCCAGAGAAGCTAGCCAGCATGGCGGCCTACGGCTACTCGGGCCGCTCTCCGAGCGACTTCGAATACGACCATCTGGTCTCACTCGAGCTCGGTGGCGCCGTCAATGACCCGCGCAACCTTTGGCCCGAGTCGGGCAGCTCCCCGAATCCGAAGGACTCGGTCGAGAACGCCCTTCACCGCATGGTGTGCGACGGGCAGATGCCGCTCGCGCAGGCGCAGCACATCATCGCCACCAACTGGCTGGG
>DATFDC010000276.1:0-16229 GCA_035252415.1 Solirubrobacteraceae bacterium | reverse complement strand
GCGGCCGGTCGACCGCACCAACGCGCCCCCGATCGCCGCGATCGGGCCGGCCGCCTTATCGAACGCCTCGCTCAGCTCGCGCTCGGGCTCGGAGTCCGCGACCACCGCGCCACCCGAACCCAGCCAGATCACGTCACCGGAGATCTCGAACGTCCGGATCGCCACGCTCAGGTCGAGGCCGGCGATCGGGCTGGCGATCCCGATCGCACCGGTGTACACCTCGCGCCGCGTCCCCTCCAATGTCGCGATCACCTTCATCGCCTGGACCTTCGGCGCCCCGGTCACCGAGCCGGGCGGGAAGCTCGCGCGCAGCAGGTCTCCGTCGCCGACGCCGTCGCGCAGACGGCCGGACACGGTCGAGACCAGATGCCAGACGCCGGCGTGTGGCTCCACGCGGGGCCGATCAGCTCTGACGCTCCCGTACGCGCACACCCGGCCCAGGTCGTTGCGCATCAGGTCGACGATCATCACGTGCTCGGCGGCATCCTTGACCGAGGCCGCCAACTCCTCGCGGGCCGCCGACCTCGCGGCCTCAGTGCCCACGCGGGGGCGCGTCCCCTTGATCGGCTCGGTCCACACCTCGCGCCCGGACCGCCGCAGGAATCGCTCCGGCGACAGGCTGACCACACCGTCGATCAGCGCGCCGAAGCGAGGCTGTGCCGCCGGGACGGCCCGGGCAAACAGGGCCACCGGGTCGCCGTGAAAGCGCGCCTGCAACCGGACGCACAAATTGGCTTCGTAGAGCTCGCCGGCTTCGATTCGCCGCCGGCAATCGGCGACCGCATGCAGGTGCCCGGCCGCGCGGCTGGCGGCCAGCGTGAACGGGGTAGGGGCCGCGTCCGATCGGTCCGGTAGAACCGGCATCATGGCCAACCGCCGGCGCCACTCCGAGAGGCGCCCGCGCAGCACGGCGTCTCGCTCGTCGGACCACAGCGCCTCGAACCACCACCGCTCGCCGTCGTGCATGAGCACGTGGTCGTAGAAGGCGAGCGAGAAGTCAGGCTGGGGATTCGGCGCGGGCGGGCTCGGCGGCAACCGCTCGATCCGCCCGCCGAGGCCGTAGCCGAGCCAGCCGACCCAGCCGCCCCCGACACGAACCGCGCCGTCGCCCTCACAAAGCTGCAGCCCGCCATCGAGCACCGAAAACGGATCCTCGTCCCCGGAGGCGACCCGCGCCGGCGCCGACCCCAGCACCGTCAATCCACCGAGCCACTCACCGATCAGGGCAAACGGCCGCTCCTCGTCGCGCAGCCACCCGACCGCCTCGGCCGGAGACAGCTCGCTCGACAATGCCTCCCGGAACGGCCGCATCACTCCGCGAAGCTCAGTCCCCGGTCGGCTGAACGCCAGCCGCCTCGACCATCAGGATCGCGGTGCGCACCGGCGCCCGTGTCCGGTGCTCCACCCGACGCGGCACCGTGTAGCCCTGATGGGGATCGAGCACCACGGTGTCGCGATCGCGTAAATCAATCAGCAGCTGACCTTCCAGAACCAGGAAGAACTCGTCGGTGTCGTCGTGGTGATGCCAGTGGAAGTCGCCCTCGATCACCCCGAGGCGGACCACCGAGCCGTTGACCGTGGTCAGCGTCTGGTTGAACCACGGCTCATGCGCGGCGATCTCCGCCGCCACGTCGATCAGCGCCAGGCTTCCGAACTTGTCGTCGAGATGTATGTCGTACTCGCTCATCGGTTCAACACGCCCTCCAGTTCGGCTAGCTCCCTCGAATCCGGACGCCAGCGAGCAGCCTCGACATTCGCGCGAACCTGGTCGGGCTTGGTCGCTCCGGCGATCACCGTCGAGACCACCGGCCGGGCCAGGAGCGCGCCGATCGCCACGTCGGTCATCGACACCTCGCGCTCGGACGCGAACCGCTCCACCGCCTCGACCACGTCGAACTGCTCATCCGTTCCCACCTGCTCCCGTGCCGCAAGCCGCGTGCCTGAAGGCGCCGCCTCACCGCGCCGGTACTTCCCGGTCAAGAGCCCCGAGGCCAGCGGGAAGAACGGGACGAACCCGAGCCCGAGCCGCTCGCACGTCGGCAGCACGTCGCGCTCGGCGTCGCGCACGAGCAGGCTGTAGTTGTTCTGGATCGCCGTGAACCGTGCGAAGCCCCGGTCGCGCGCGACCGCGTCGGCCTCCTCGATCTGCGAAGCGCTGAAGTTCGAGGCCCCGATGTAGCGCACGGTCCCCGCCCGGACGAGCGAATCGAGCGCCTCGAGCGTCTCGGCGATCGGAGTCACACCGTCCGGCTGGTGGTACCAGTAGTAGTCGATCACGTCCACGCGCAGGCGCCGCAGCGACGCCTCGCACGCCTGGAGCACATACGACCGCGAGCCGCGTGGACCGAGACCGTCGCCCATGTCCATCCCGAACTTGGTCGCCAGCACGATCTGATCGCGCCGGCCGGCCAGCACCTCGCCGAGGAACTCCTCGCTGCGACCGCGCGGATCCCCGTACGTGTTCGAGGTATCGAAGAAAGTGATCCCGGCATCCAACGCGGCGTCCACCACCGCCCGCGTTCCGGACACGTCGACCCGCCGGCCGAAGTTGTTGCACCCGAGCCCGACCACGGACACTTCGGGTCCAAGCGCGCCAAGGGAGCGTGTGGCCATCTCCGAGGACATCAAGCGGTCTATAGCAGAGCGCCTCAGCCGGCCGGAACACGCACGCGGGAACGCAGCGCCTTGCGGTCGAGCTTGCCGACCGCGGTCAGCGGCATCGCTTCCACGAACTGCACCTCGCGCGGGTACTTGTAGCCGCCTATCCGCTCCCGCGACCACTCCACGAGTTCATCGGCGCTTACCGAATCCGGCGAGGACAGCGCCACGAACGCGACCACCTCCTCGCCGTGACGGTCATCCGGTCGCCCGACCACGCCGGCACCCACGACCGCCGGATGCTCGAGCAGCGCGTCCTCCACGTCGCGCGGGTAAACGTTGAAGCCGCCGCGGATGATCACGTCCTTCTTGCGGTCGACGATGAACAGGTAACCGTCGTCGTCGAGATAGCCGACGTCGCCGGTGTGCAGCCAGCCGTCGCGGATCGTCTCGGCGGTGACCTCGGGCGAGCGCCAGTAGCCCTGCATGACCGCGGGCGAGCGGCAGCAGATCTCGCCCACCTCGCCCACCGCCAGCGCGCCGTCCGAATCATCGACGATCCGCACCTCGGCCCCCGGGATCGGCACGCCGACCGACCCGGGCTTCTCGCGCCCGACCGGGTTGGTGGCGATCAACGCCGCCGTCTCGGTCAGCCCGTAGCCCTGGCGGACGGTCACGCCCGGGATCCGGCGCTCGATCTCCGTAACGGTCTGGGGCGCTAGCGGCGCGGCCCCGCAGCCGACATACACGAGCGACGAGAGGTCGAACTCCTCGAGCGGCTGCGCCAGCAGCAGGTGCAGCATCGATGGCACCACCGCGCTGGTCTGCAGGCGGTGCTCGGCAATCATCTCGAGGAACGAGCGCGGGTCGAACCAGCGCAGCAGAACGGTCACCGGGCGCTCCGGCGTGTGCATGGCCGAGATCGTCACCAGGATCCCGTAGGAGTGCGACAGCGGGAGGGTCATCAGCGAGCGGCTCACCCCGTCCACGTGCGCGGCCTCCTGCACCGCGCCCCCGGTGAACCACAGGCTGGCGTGCGTGAGCATCACGCCCTTGGCCCGCCCGGTCGTCCCGCCCGTGTACAGCAGCGCGGCCAGGTCATCGTCCGAGCGCGCAACGATCGATCCCGGCGAGGCCTCCTCGAGAGACGCCAGCCCCAGCACGCCATCCACCTCCGAGGTGGAGATCACGTGACGTACGTGATCGAGGCCTTCGACGGCGGAGCGCACCTTGTCGACGAAGTCCGGCGTGGTGATCACCGCGGCCGCCTCCGAGTCGGCGATCACGTGGCGGAGGTCGGGCGTGGTGAGCAGGAAGGTGGCCGGGGTGACCACGGCGCCGGCCCGCCACACGGCCTGGTAGACCATGCTCACCTCGGGGCAGTTGGCCATGCTGACCACGACCCGCTCGCCCGGAGCGATCCCCAGCTCAGCCAGTCCACCGCCCACGCGGCAGGCCCGCGAGAACAGCTCGGCCGACCCATGCCAGCGGCCGTCGAACAGCAGCGACTCGTAGTCGCCGCGTCGCTCGAACGCCTCCTCGGCCAGCCGGGCCAGGTTGCGCGTCCCGATCACGGGTGTCCACCCGGTAACCCGGCCTGCCGCAGCAGACGGGCCATCTCGTAGAAGCCGTTCTGGAAGTCGGTGAGCTCGCGGGGCGGCGCGGCCGTCGCCACCGGATCGGCGAAGCGAATCTGCGCGAACCGGGTGCGCCAGTCCACGACGGTCTGCACCGCGCCGGAGTGATCGGGCAGGTCCGCCCGGGCGGCGCCGTCAGTCAATAGATGCCCCAGGTGGTTCGCCGCCCCGGCCCGCGCCGTCAGCGCGGGTATCTGCCCGTCGCGCTGGCAGAACCGGGTGAAGATCGTCTTGATGATCGACGTGTGGTCGAAGTGGAAGTCGTCCCCGAGCAACGCAGTGGACGTCGACCCGGGCGAGACGAGCGGCGAGACGAGCAACGCCGGAATCCGTACCCCTAACCGCTGGAAGTCCGGATGATCGTCGGTCGCCGCGGGCGGCGCCACGTGATCGTAGAACCCCCCGTGCTCGTCATAAACGATCACCAGCAGCGTCTTCGGCCAGGTCGCCGAGTTCGAGCTCAGCGCGTGGTAGATGGTCAGGACCAGGTCCTGGCCCGCGATCACGTCCGACGGCGGATGGTCGTCGTTGGAGTCGGGTCCGAGCACCTTCAGGTCCTTGAAGTGCGGATCGATCCACGACACCGCGGGCAGCTTTCCGGCGGCCACGTCGTCCAGGAACGAACCCTTCTCGGTCAGCTTCCCGATCACCTCCTCGGCGATCGAGAGCTTGCGGGCGTCGACGTACCCGAAGTTGTCGTGGTGGCTCAGCCGGTACTCCGGATCGGCCGCGCGCAGCGTGCCCGGGTCGAACGAGTACCAGCGCCAGTCGACTCCGGCCGCGTCCAGATACCGCACGAACGAGGGCAGGGCATACAGGGGCGGCGACGCGTCGTCGCGGCCGGACTTCGGGTCGGCCTGCCCGCACATCGCGTACAGCCGGTTGGGCCACGTCGCCCCGGGTACCGAGCTGAACCACCGATCGACCAAGCAGTACTCGGCGGCCAGGTGATCGTAGACCGGTAGGTCATCGGCGTTGTAATAGCCCATGACCAGCCCCGGGTCGGGGACCGGCACGCCGAGCTTCGCGGCGCGCGCGGACGAGATCCGGGCGAAGTTCTCGACGAACCCCTGGCCGCCGCCCGACAACTGCTGGTCGACCGACTTACCCGAGTGGTCGGGATCCTCGGCCTCGCCGCGGAATTCGGTCCGGTCCAGATGGTGGATCGGAGAGCGCTGCCCGTCGTGCTCGTTGAAGTTCACGTCGGGGCCCCGCAGCCCATCCACGTCGGTGCGAGCGCGGCCACCATCGGCAGCGGGCAGCGAGAGATACCCCAGCATGTGGTCGAACGAGCGGTTCTCGAGCATCACCACGACGATGTGCTCGATCTGATTCAGCCGCACCGCCGCGGGATCCTTCGGTGCCGGGATGCGCTCCGCCGGCGCCGGCGGGACGTCGGCGGCGGCGACGTCGATGACCTGCTGCAGCCGGTCCGGCAGCAGATGAGCAAACTCCCGGAGCACGGCCCGGTCGATCTGCCCCCACATGAGGGCCAGCCTACCGAGCCAGCGCTGCCCGCGCCGCCTCTATCGCCGCGCGCGCGATCGCGTCGCCGGCGCCACCCAACGGGACGAAGCTCGGCACGAACGACGCGGCGGCGTCGAACTCGAACTCGAGCCGCGTGGACCCGGCCTTCTCGATCCGCCAGATCAACTCGAGTCGGTCCACGTCGGACGCTCCATCCGGCACCCGGGTCAGCGTGACCGTCCCCGGCCGTTCGGTGTGCACCGCGACGAACAGCTCGAAGTGCGTGCCGAACGGGCTCTGGGGCACGTACAGCTCGGCCCGCGCCAGGCCCGGCGTGCCGTTTCGCTCGTGCTCGAGCACCTCCACGGTATGCACGACCTCGAACCAGTCCGGATAGCTCTCGACCGCCGCCAGCAGCTCGAAGCAGGCCCTCACCGGTACGTCGAGCTCGGCACTGGCCCAGCCCTGCAGCTCCTTCACGGGATCAGCAGCAGCTTTCCGGTCGTCTTGCGCGCCTCGAGATCCTCGTGGGCCTGCCGGGCCTGATCGAGCGGATAGCGAGCGCCGATCCGCACATCGAGCTTGCCGTCCGCGATCAGCTCGAACAGCGCGGCGGCCCGTTCGCGCAGCAGCTCCGGCGTCCGCGTGTAGGTCTGCAGCGTGGGCCGCTGGACGTACAGCGAGCCGGCCGGCGCGAGCACGGCGAGGTTGAGCGGATCGGGCTGGCCGCTGGCCGCGCCGTAAAGGATCATCCGCCCGGTCGGCCGGAGTGCCTTCAGCCCCTCGTCGAACGTCGCCTGGCCGACCCCGTCGTACACGGCGGCCACGCCCTGGCCACCGGTGATCTCGCGGGCCCGTTCGGCGAACCCGTCGTAGCCGATCACCTCGTCGGCGCCGGCGCCTCGGGCCAGATCGGCCTTCTCCTCGGTCGAGGTGGTGGCGATCACGCGTCCGCCCCGCGACTTGGCGATCTGGGTCAGAAGCAGGCCCACGCCGCCGGCGGCCGCGTGCACGATCACCCAGTCGCCGTCCTCGATCGGATAGGAATCGGCGGCCAGGTAGTGGGCGGTCATTCCCTGGAGCAGCGCCGCCGCGGCCGTCTCGGCGTCGACCCCGTCGGGAATCGGCACGAGCCTGTCGCGCGGGGCCGCGATCTGCTCGGCGTAGCTGCCCGCGACTCCGACCCAGGCCACGCGCTCGCCGGTGTCGTGAATCTTGCCCGCGCCCTCCACGCCGATGATCGCCGGCGGCGCCGATCCATAACCCCCGCCGTTGCGCTCGTAGACGTCGCGGTAGTTGACCCCGACGGCCTCGACGTCGACGAGCACCTCGCCCTCCGGCGCCGGCACGTCCTTGCACTCGAGCACCTCGGGTCCGCCGTTTCGCTCGAACACAATCGCGCGCATCCCGGCGGGAACGCTACCTGAAGCTTGCTCTGGGGCCGCCTGCGGCGGCATCCGTGGGGCCGCGCGGCCCCGTCCGGTCACTGACCGCGCTCAGCCGCGCACGCTGCGCACAGCCCCCAGACCACGAGCTGGGCGTGGTCGGGCACGAACCCGGTGGCGCCCGCGCGGGACAGCGCGTCCTCGGGGGCGGCTGTGCCCTCCAGATCGGCCATCGCGCCGCAGCACCGGCAAACCGTGTGGGCGTGCGGCTCGACCCGGGAGTCGAACACCACCGCGCCGTTGCCGGTGCCCACGCGGCGGACCAGCCCGAGCGCCTCGAGTAGCTCGAGCGTCGAGTACACGGTGGGCAGCGAGGTGCCGGGCAGCACCTCGGTGACCCGCCCGAGCACCTGCTCGGCGGTCATGTGCTGAGAGTGTCCGCACAGCTCGCGATGGATCACGATCCGCTGCGGAGTGACCCGCATCCCGCGCTCGCGCAGCTGGCTGACCAGGCGCTCGTCGATTTCGGTGATTGCGGACATCTCGTTAAATCATAGCTCACGTTAGGTCATCCTTATTCTAACTCACTTGCTATAGTGCCCGCAAGCATGAGCCAGGACGTCGCAACACCCCCCGAGGAAGCCGTTCCGAGCGGCGAGGCTCGCGCGCGCGACCGTTCGAGCTCACGCCTCACGCACGCGATCGCCAGCCTCACCGGCTTCGATGACCGCACGTTCGTTCTGCGCGTCGTCCAGCCGGCGCTCGTCGGAATGATCGACGGCACGATCTCGACCCTGGCCCCCATCTTCGCGGCCGCGATCTCGAGCAGTTCGCACACCGCGCTCGTGGTCGGCATCGCCACCGCCCTCGGCGCCGGCGTGAGCATGGGCTTCTCCGAGGCGCTGTCAGACACGGGCGAGGAGACCGGCCGCGGTTCGGCCGTCGTGCGGGGGGCGATCACCGGCGGGGCCACCGCGTTCGGCGGCGTGTTCCACTCGCTCCCGTTCGTCATCCACGACGTCCACACCGCATTGATCGTGGCCGGGGCGGTGGTGGCCGTCGAGCTGTTCTTGATCTCCTGGGTCCGCTACCGCTTCCTCCACGTGCCGCTGCGCAACTCGATGGTCGCGGTGACCGGGGCCGGCGCGATCGTGGTCGTGATCGGCGTCCTGATCGGGGCGTCGTAGAGGCCGCTCAGCCCTGGCGGGCGTTCTGCACGGCGCGCCAGACGGTCTCGCCGTTGAGCGGCATGTCGATGTGGCGCACGCCGTAGGGCGTGAGCGCGTCGATCACCGCGTTCTGAACTGCCGGGGTGGCGCCGATCGTCCCGGACTCGCCGATCCCCTTCACCCCGAGCGGGTTGATCGGCGTGGGCGTCTCCATGTTCACGACCTCGATCGGCGGCAGCTCGCTGGCCGCGGGGATGCAGTACGTGACCAGGTTGGCGTTCTGCGGGTTGCCGTCCGCGTCGTAGGCAAGCTCCTCGAACAGGGCCTGGGCGATACCGGCCACCACGCCGCCGTGCACCTGGCCCTCGGCGACCAGCGGGTTGATGATCCGGCCGGCGTCGTCGACCGCGAGCATCCGCTTGAGGTGAACCGCGCCGGTCTCGGTGTCGACCTCGACCACCGCCACGTGGGCGCCGAACGGGAATGTCGGCTGCGAGGCCGCGAAGTCGACCTCGGCGGCCAGCTCAGCCAGGCGGTTCTGGCCCTCCAGGCGCGAGGCGAGGTCGCCCCAGGAGATCGCGGGCTGCGGGGCGCCCGTGACGTGGAAGTGACCCTGCTCGACGTTCAGGACCATGTCCTCCGGGTTCGCCTCGAGCTCGGCAGCGGCCAGCGCCTTGCCCTTCTCGACGACCTCCTCGGAGGCCTGAGCGGCCGCCACGCCGCCGATCTGGGTCGACTTGGAGCCGTAGGTACCGGTGCCGCGCGGCACCACGTCGGTGTCGCCGCGGATGACCGTGACCTTCTCGACCGGCAGGCCGAGCCGCTCGGCGACGATCTGGGCGAACGTCGTCTCGTGGCCCTGGCCCTGCGAGAGCGAACCAGTGCGGACGATCGCCTCGCCGGACGGGGTGATCTCGACCGCGCCGAACTCCTGCTCGGAGATCCCGTTGGTCACCTCGACGTACACGCTGAGCCCGATCCCGAGCTGTTTGGCGGCGTTCCCGTTTTGCCGGCGGCTCGCCTGCTCGCGCCGCAACTCGTCGTACCCGGCGCTCTCGAGCGCGAGGTTCAGCGCGCCGCCGTAGTCGCCGATGTCGTAGTTGGCGCCCGAGGCAGTGGTATACGGGAACGCGTCGTTGGGGATGAAATTGCGCCGCCTGATCTCGGCCGGATCCACCGAGACCTCGGCGGCCAGCAGGTCGATCGCCCGCTCGAGCATCTGGGTGGCCTCGGGCCGGCCCGCGCCGCGCACCGGACCCGTCGGGGTGGTGTTGGTCAGCACCGACCGGATCGTGACCTCGATCTTGGGGATCTTGTACACGCCGCTCGACATCAGCGCCGTGAGGTTGGGCAGGAACGCGCCGAGGCCGGGATAGGCGCCGGCGTCGGCCACGATGTCGAGCTTGAGCGCTTCGATCACGCCCTCGCGAGTGGCACCGAGCTCGAAGTCGAGCACCATCGCTCGGCCGGGCTGGAGCGCGACCATGTTCTCGCTGCGCGTCTCGGTCCAGCGGACCGGGTGGCCCGTCGCGCGGGCCAGCCATCCCAGGATCACGTCCTCGACCCTGGCTCCCTTGGCTCCGAACCCGCCGCCCACGTCGGGCGCGACGACCCGCACGTGGTCCTCGTCCAACCCGAGCAGCCCGCCCAGGTACGCCTTGTCCTGGTGAGGCGTCTGGGACGAGATCCACATCGTCAGCCGCCCGTCCTCACCGAACTGGGCGGCGGAGGAGCGCGGCTCGATCGGCAGAGCCGAGATGCGCTGGCTGATCAGCCGCCCACTGACCCGGACATCGCTGGACTCGAGCAGGTTCGGATCCGCATTGTCCGCCGGCCGCTGGAAGCAGATGTTCGTGCCGACCTCCGGGAACAGCAGCACCTCGTCCTTGACCGCCTCCATCGGGTCGACGACCGCCGGCAACGCGTCGTACTCGACCGCGACCATCTCGGCGGCGTCCACGCTCGCCTCGCGAGTGTCGGCCAGGACCACCGCCACGATGTCGCCCACGAACCTGACCGTGTCGCGGGCCAGAAACGGCCGGTGCAACTCCGGCCCGACCGGGAGCATCGGCGGCGCCGGCTCCGCGCCCAGGTCGGTGTCGGCGGCGGTGAAGACCTGCGCGCCGGCCGCCTCAGCGGCCGACTTGTCGATCCCCGTGATCTTGGCGTGCGCCATGTACGAGCGCACGAACGTCGCGTGCAGGGCGCCCGGAAGCTGCAGGTCGTCGACGTAGCGACCCTCGCCCCTGAGGAAGCGAGGATCCTCCCGACGGCGTATGCGCTGTCCCACTACGTTGGCCAAAGCGCGCAGAAGCTTTGCACACCGGCGCGCTCGGGTGTTGTCCGGCAGCGCCCTCCTGACGCGTCAGGTGATTCCGGCGATGGTCAGCGACCCGACGTCGTCGAGCTCTTCGGGCGGCTCACCGGGTAGCAGCCAGTCGTCCCCGGTCCACGTCACCGCACCGCGCTGGGACAGCTCGCCGAGCGCCTTGGTCACCGTCGGGCGCCGCGCCGCGACCAGATCGGACAGGGTGGCGTGGGTCAGGTGCAGCGGCACGTGGACGCCGTCCTGGCGGACGATCCCCCACCGGTCGGCCAGCTCCCAGAACAGCATGTGCAGACGCAGATCGATCCGCGGCTGCTGGACGATCGCCATATTCGTGGCGATGTGCCGGGAGCGCCTGAGCGCCCGCGCCAGCAGCGCCGAGACGACCTCGGGATACCGGCTGGCCCGCAGCACGAAGTCGCTGTCGAGGATCGCCAGCCGGGAGTCGCGCAGCACCCGCCACTTCCCCGTCCGGGGCAGCGATGTCCCCATGTCATGGGGGTGGAACGGGTTCATCAGGTCGCCGTCGCCGAGCAGCTCGGCGCCGAAGCGCCCGGCCACTCCCACGCGCCGGACGATCAGCCCGTCCATGACCAGCAGGCCGATCCCGAAGCGCATGTCGCCGATCTCCTCGAGCGGCGTCCAGGATCCGGTGCGGGAGACGCACGTCCCGGCCACGCAATCGCGCACCGCGTCCTCGAGTCGCTCTCCGGTGAGGCCGTCGGTGAGATCAGGATCCTCCGCCAAGATCCGGCTGACGTTTGTCGTCATGGCTGTTCGCATCCGGGGGTGTGCCCGAGCCGAGCTCGGATGCGCTGCCGACCCGAGCCGCTCAGGCGGCTGTGTCGAGCGGCGCCCGCGTCCGGGCCGCGATCACCCGCGCCGAGACCCGCTCATCGCGCACGCCGATGGCCAGCAGCTCGTCCACCAGAGCCAGCACGGCCCGGTGGGTCTCATCGGAATGCTTGGGGATCGCGTGCACGGCGTAGGGGCCGATCGCGTCGATTGGGGGCTTGCGCAGGCGGGTCAGCGCGCGCAGCGGCGAGCGTAGGAACCACGTCCGGCGGGTGCGCAGGACCTCGTCGGCCCACCCGGCCAGCCGCTCTGCCCGCTCCTCCTGAATCCGCTGGCCGCTGCGGCTGCCCACCACTCTCGAGGCGTACTCGTACAGCGACTGCCGGCGGCGCTCGTCGATCGCATCGTTGTAGGAGCGAAGGAAGGATCCGATCACCGGGCAGACCGACGCAGGGTGATCGGTGAACGGTTCGCCGGCAAGCATCGAGGCGAGCTCCATCACGCACGCACCGTCCTCGGGACTCGCGTGCTTGCCTTTACTGAGCTTGATTGTTTGATAGGTGGCGGGGGACATCGGCCTTCCTTCGTTGTGGCGCAGTTGCTCGGACCTGCCCGTTTGGTACCCACCCAGGAGTGCGTTCAGACAGGCGCGCGTGACTGGTTGTCAGCGGGCGATCAGCTTTGGCGAAGCTTTGCGAACCCGGCGTTCAGGACATGCTGCGCCTCGGTCGAGGTGTCGCCGGCATGGAGCAGCACCACGCCGAGCCAGGTCCGGCCGCGGCGGGCGGTGGCGACCAGGCATTGGCCGGCCGCGTCGGTGAACCCGGTCTTGACGCCGTCCACGCCCGGATAGCGCAGCATCAGCAGCGGGTTGTTGTTGTAGAGATAGAGCTTGCCGCCCTTGATCGGGAAGGGCAGGATCGCGCTGCGCGTGGCGACGATGTGGGCGAGCAGCGGTTGCGTCAGCACGAGGTGAGCGATCAGCGCCAGGTCCTGCGCGCACGAGTAGTTGCCCCGGTCGACGATGCCCGACACCGTCGTGAAATGCGTGCAGCGGAGGCCGAGTTGCTGCGCCTTCTGGTTCATCAGGGCGATGAACCGGGGCTGGGTCCGGGCCACGTGGTCGGCCAGCGCGATCGCGGCGTCGTTGCCCGAAGGCAGCAGGAGCCCGTAGAGCAGCGCGGTGAGCGGCACGTGCTTGCCCTTGGGGAGGAGTCCCACGCCCGAGCCGGTGTAGCGGAGCGCGTCGCGCGTGACCAGCACGCGGTCGCTCGGCTTGGCGTGGGTGGCGACCAGGAGCGCGGTCATCATCTTGGTCAGGCTCGCGATCGGCAGGGCTCGGGTGGGGTTCTTCTGCCACAGCACCTGGCCGGTGTTCACGTCGAACAGGAGTCCGCTGCGGAGTGGGAGCTTGAGCTTCACCGCCACCTGCTCGCCGGCCGGCGCCGGCGCGATCCCGTAGCTACCGCGCTGCGGCCCCAGCGGGGCCGGCTTGACGTGGGCCGGAATGATGGGAGTTTCCAGGGCAATCGTCGCTGGCCCCTGCGCCCGGGCGGCCATCAGGGCGAGCAGCACCACCGCGGCCAGGAGCAGCACGGCCAGTGCTCGTCCGGCGCGTCGGAGCACGCGGTGCGGCCGCCGGCGGGGGCGGCGCGCTCGGCCTTCCTGGAGCACGGTCATCGATCGAACCTCCCTCCACCACTGTCAGCGTCGCGGAGGATGCAGCAGCGCGCCGACGATACCGGTGGTGAACAGCACGAGCACGATGATCGCCAGCACGTCCACCGGCGTGGCCCCGTGCACCCGGATGTCGCGCACGGTCAGCACCGCGAGCGCCACGATGAACAGGAGGGCGACGGTGAAGACGGCCTGGCGCAATGGTGCTTAGTACACCGGATAGCGAGGCGGGATCTGCCTTCGCCTGGTGGCGAGCAGCTTGATCGTGGCCAGGCCGAACACAAACCCCCCGACGTGCGCGAAGTACGCCACACCACCGCCACCGCCGGTCGGGTTGGTCAGGTCCGCCGCGCCGAACACGGCCTGCTGGATGAACCAGATCGCCAGCACCAGCACCGCCGGCAACTCGATCACCGTGAAGAACAGGATGATGAACACCAGCGTGAGCACGCGTGCGCGGGGATAGATCAGGATGTAGCCGCCCAGGACCGCGGCGATCGCGCCGGAGGCGCCCAGCGTGGGAGCCGTGGAATTTGGGTCGATCGCGACCTGCAGGGCGAGCGCCGCGATCCCGCCGAGGATGTAGAAGCCGATGTACTTGACTGGTCCCATGGAGTCCTCGA
The DNA here is from genome assembly GCA_035252415.1 of Solirubrobacteraceae bacterium. GTDB lineage: Bacteria > Actinomycetota > Thermoleophilia > Solirubrobacterales > Solirubrobacteraceae > Palsa-465. Next base: position 2,552 of record DATFDC010000276.1, on the reverse strand, counting down.
CGTTGTTCCCGAAGATCCACAGGAACAGCAGGTTGCCGCCGATGTGGAGGATCGAAGCGTGCATGAACATCGCGGTGAAGACCGTCTGCCACGTGGGCATGCCGCCGCTGTGCGCGCACACCAGTTGATTGCCGACGATCACCTCGTGCTTGCCGAGGCAGTGGGTGAGCGCCGCCGGGATCGCGCCGTACTTCACGACCTCCTGGGTGTCGGGTCCGCTGATGATCGAGCCGCCATGGCTGACCGCCAGCAGGTAGACCACGATGTTGGCGAGGATCAGCGCGACCGTGACGTACGGGAAACGGTCCGTGGGGATGTTGTCCTTCAGCGGGATCACGAGGGGGCCCCGCGGCGGGGTCTCACGCCTGGGGAACGGCGCCGCCGACTGACGTCAGCAGCCAGGGCTGGCGCGCGTCGCCGTCGAGCGCGAACGTCCACTGCTCGGTGAACGTGGTCGCCCGCGACTGGCTTCCGGCCAGGATCGCCGTCGTGTCGCGGTCCTCGATGTAGCGCCGGCCGTGCAGTTCTACGTCTACGGTCATCGTGGGCGGCTGGGATCCCGCGTCCAGGTTGACGATGCGGATCTTTCTGACTTCGGGCCCGCGGACCACCAGCCGGGTGTTTCCGCTCGGATCGCCGGGATGCAGGAGATCGCGCACGGCCTGTCCGTGGGCGATCGAGCGCAGGCGCGCATCGTCGCCGTCGACGGCCTCGGCCCAGGCCTTGGCGGCCCGGCGGGCGGTGACCTCGAGCACATCGGGCGCGAAGCGGCCGTCGGCCAGGCTGAGGTCGAGCGCGGCGGCCCGGGCGTCGCCGGCGTAATCCAGGTCCGCGACTTCCGAGACCGTCGTTCCCTCTGGGACGGCGTCGGCGACGGCCTGTTCGATCAGCGTCTCGTCGCGCATGCCTCGGTCGTCCGAGAGGGCGTCGGCGACGATGTCCTCGTCGAGTACATGCGCGCCCTCGGCGCCCTGCTCGATGCTGGTCAGGATCCAGCGGCCGTTTTCTCCGTGCTGGAGCGTCCAGAACTCGCGCAGCCGGACGATCTCGCTGAGCCGGCCGGCGCGGTGCATGTGGTTGCCGTAGCGGTCGGTCACGTAGTCGCGGAGCTTGGCCTCGATCCGGACGGTGACGCGCCCGGTCGGGGCGTCCAGCCCCACATACTCCACGGTCGGCTCACCCAGGACTTCGACCCGGTTGTCCCAGCCCCGCCGATCGAGGTCGTCGAGCCGGCGCTCCCACTCGGTGAGCAGGTCCGGTCCGACGAGTCGGCTGAGCTTTGCCCGGTCGCCCCGGCTCCATGCGTCCTGGACCTGCTTGAACAGCGCGGTCGCATTGGCCCTCACGGCATCGGGGGCGAACGCCGGGTCCTCCTCGGCCGCCACCGCCGCGGCAAGCTCGACCTTTCGTTCCCGCTTGGCGGTGCGTCGCCGGGCGTGTCGTCCGGTCGCGCCCGAATTCCGCGCGTGGGGGACGACCCGGGTCAAGAGGAAGTACAGGAGCGCGAGCGCGACCAGGAACAGCGCGCCGAGCCCGTGGCCGAGCAGCGCGATGCGGAACAGCAGCTGGAGCAGGAGGTAGATGGCAAAGCCGCTTCCGTGGCCACCGCCACCGCCGCCCTCGCCACCGCCGCCGAAGCCGGCCGATCCCCCGCCGGCGGCGGCGAATGCCTCCGGGGCGAGCACGAGCGCGGCAAGCCCCACCGCGATCACGATGAGTGTGCGCTTCTTCACGAGGCCACCTCCGCGAGCGGCCCGACGCCCGGCTCGGCCTGCGGGACGTGCTGGTCGGCGTGGTAGCTCGAGCGCACCAGCGGTCCGGCCGCCACGTGCTCGAACCCGAGCGCGTAGGCGGCCCTTTCCAGCTCGGCGAACTCGTCGGGGTGCCAGTAGCGGACGATCGGCAGGTGGTTCTCGGTCGGCCGGAGGTACTGCCCGACGGTCAGCACCTGGACGTGGTTCTGGCGAAGCGTGCCGAGCGCGTCGACCATCTCGTCGAAGCTCTCGCCCAAGCCCACCATCAGCCCGGACTTCGTGGTTATTTGGTCGCCGCCGATCTCCTTGGCGTTCCTGAGTACCCGGCAGGATCTTTCGAACTTCGACCCCCGCCGGGCCACGCTGTACAGCCGGGGGACGACCTCGACGTTGTGGTTGAACACGTCGGGCCGCTCGGCGATCACCTTGGCCAGTGGCATCTCCTCGCCGCGGAAGTCGGGCGTCAGCACCTCGACCTTGCAGCGCGGCGCCTGCCGTCTTATCTGCCGGATGACGCCCACGAAGGCGGACGCCCCGTAGTCCGGGAGGTCATCCCGGTCGACGCTGGTGATCACCGCGTGCCGCAGCCCCATCCGCGCGACCGACCTCGCCACCCGCGCCGGCTCGAGCGGGTCGTTCCACGTCGGCTTGCCGGTCTTGACGTTGCAGAAGCCGCATCTGCGTGTGCAGGTGTCCCCGAGGATCATAAACGTGACCATGCCCCGCTGCCAGCACTCGCCGATATTAAGGCACACAACCTCCTAGCAAACCATGTACAAATTCTCCCACTTGATAAGG
>DATFDC010000275.1:0-13682 GCA_035252415.1 Solirubrobacteraceae bacterium | reverse complement strand
CAACGAGCTGGCGTACGGGTTCACGACGATGTTGATGCCCGAGCGGCTCAGGAACCCGCGCAGCTTCGAGGAGTAGTACGGCTCATAGGAGCCCATCGCGGTGCAGTGGCTCGCGGTGACACGGCCGGCAAGGCCGCTCTTGACCGTGTTGTCGGCCATCACCTCGAGGTACCGCGAGCTGGGGTCATCGGTCTCGTCGCAGTGGATGTCGACCCGGCGGTGGTGGGCCTTCGCGAGCTCGAACACACGGTGGACTTCGCGCAGGCCGAGCTCCGCTGTCGGTTCGTAGTGGGGGATGCCGCCGAGGCAGTCGACGCCTAGGCGGATCGCCTCCTCGAGCCGCCGCTCGTCGCCTTCATGTGCGTAGAGCCCGTCCTGCGGGAACGCCGTCACCTGGATCGTGCAGAGGTCAGCGAGCTCGTCACGGACGCGCAGGAGCCCGCGGACCATCGCGTCGTTCTCACCCGATACGTCCGCGTGCGCGCGAATCCAGAGCGTCCCCTGGGCGGCGGACCAGCGGACGATCTCGCTCGCCCGGTCGAAGACGTCCTGCTCGGTCAGCGTCGGCTTCAACTCGCCCCACACCTCGATCCCCTCGATCAGCGTCCCGCTCTGGTTGAACCGAGGCCGCCCGGCGGTGAGCGACGCATCGAGGTGCAGGTGACAGTCGACGAGGGGCGCGGTGAGGAGCCGGCCCTCGGCGTCGATCACGCTCGCTGCGTCGAGTTCGAGCGAGGGCCCGATCCGCGCGAAGCGCTCGCCCTCCACCGCGATGTCGAGAAGCCGGCCGTCGAGCAGCCGTGCGTTGCGAACGATCAGATCGGACACGGCGCGCTGCCGCGCTGCCACATCAGGTGGCCTGTTCGGGGATCACCAGCGCTTCCGAGCGCTTGTCGTGGCCGATTGCGAAGAAGATCGCGTAGAGGACCGCGCTCAGCACGAAGCCAACCTCGAACGTCAAGTCGCCGACTCCCGGGTGGTGCTTGGGGATCGGCCCGACGTACTCGGTCTGGTTGGAAAACAGCCAGATCGAGATGCCCATCCCAATCAGCATCGCCACCGCCCCGGCCCACGGGTTGTGCAGGCGGTCGAACAGGAATCCGTCGACCCGCCGTCCTCGGCGCAGCACCCAGTCGGTAAAGAACACGCCGAGCCACGGGCCGATCCAATATGCGATCACGAGGAGGAAGTTCTCGTACTTGGTGCCCGCGTTGTGCAGTCCGGTGACGGCCACGACGAAGCCGATCGAGCCGAAGCCGAGCGCGACGATCGCGCGCCGCATCTTCAGCGGCAGCCGAATGCCCGTCGACAGGAAAGACATCACGCCCGAGTACACGTTCAGCGCGTTTGCGCAGATCGCGCCGAACGCGATCGCGATCAGCGTGATGTCAGCGACCGCGGTCGACATGTGAGAAGTGAACAGCGCGGTGGGGTTCGAGTTCGACCCGGGGATGGTCGCGGACGCGGCGCCCACGATCTCGAGCGCGACGCACGATACGAACACGCCCGCGCCCGACCACCACCCGATGCTGGCGCGGCTGGTTTCGGGCTTGAAGTAACGGGTGTAGTCGGAGGCGAAGGGGTTCCAACCGCAGGCGTAACCGAAGGCGGCGCCGACGCTCAGCAACCAGCCCCCGATTCCCTGGGTCGTGTGCACGGCTCCCGGATGGCTCTTGGAGAGGATCACGATCGAGGCGAGCACGAACGCCGCACCAAGCAGGGGCAGCATCCACCGCTCGACCAGATGTATGAGGTTGTGACCAAAGAAGGCAATCGCGGTCTGCGCGACCCCGACGAACACGAGGCACACCCAACTCTTGACCCCCGTGAGGGCGTTCAGGGCAAGCGCGCCGCTGACGCTGTTGACGGCAAACCAGCCGATCCCCGCGGTCAGCGAGTTCAGCCCGGCCGGCAGGATGTTGCCGAGGAAGCCGAATGAGATCCGGCTCTGGACCATCTGCGGGACCCCGAACGATGGGCCCCGGCTGCTCAGGAAGCCGTGCGTGATCGAGCCGAGTCCCGTTCCGACGATTATCGCCAGGACCGCGGCCCAGAATGACTGGCCGAAGAACGAGACGGCAATCACCCCGACGAATATGGTTGCGAACTCGAGGTTCGGTGACGTCCAAGTCCCAAACAGCGTCCGAGCGACCCCGTGCCGCTCGGACAGCGGAATGAACTCCGCGCCCCCGGGCTCAACCGCCCCAACTACATCACCATAGGTGCCGTCGCGAACCTCGACGGGCACCTCCACCGCCATCATCTCGGCATCGAGAACCGCCATGACCCTCACCCTCATGTGTTGACCGGAGGCGCGAAACTATCACGGCCCCGCTCGGGCGTCCGAAGTGAAAAGCGTGCAAAATCGGCGATGGCTCGATGGATGAGCGGGGTCACACGGAACGCAAGATCCCCCGGGCGCTTGGACGGAGCCGAGCCACTTCGTATCAGGGCTTCGCCGATGGTGGAGGGTGGGAGCGGGCGGGCTAGCTGAGGGGGTTCCGGGGTCGACCCTCAGCGCCGGCTCCCTGAGCGCCCGGTCGCACGGTCGCGCAGGGCAGGCACCTGCGTCGCATGGCGGCAGCGAAGCCGCATCATGCACGGTACCCAGCGTGCCGGACGTGAATACCCGCCTAACCACGTACGGGTTGCGATCGTTGGTCGCTTGCGACAGCACTGTGGGGATCAGCTCTGCGATCGAATGGCCGGGCGGGAGAGCCGTCGCGCGCCCCCCGATCGCCCGGCGCCCCGCAACGCGAGTGATCCGCCACTCGGCGCCTCACCGGGACGCAAATGGAGATTCGCTCGCGGTTTCAGCCGACCTCGAACGCGCTCGGGCACATGCGCTGCAACGCGCAGTCGTGACACGCGGGGCGGCGGGCATAGCAGGTGCGCCGGCCGTGGTGATCGCGACGAGGATCGACTTGATCCGGGCCGACGGGGGCGGGGGCGAAGCGGACGACTTCCTGCCCGTGGGCATAAAAAATGCGGCTCGGGGCGACGACCGTGCCTGCTCTCGTGCGTAGCCTGCGCACGAAATAAGCCTTGTCGGCCGCCTTCGAGAGCCGCTTCGCTTGGCTTTTGCGAGCTTTGCTCTCTCCGAACCGCGAGCAGGACCCTAGCCAAACGCCGCTCGAGGCGCAAGATCGCTGCTCGGGGCGCGACACCACGTTCCCGCACTTTGGACGAAAAACCGGTGTTCTGCTCTCGGCGCCCAGGCGCTTGACCACCGTTTCGCGGGCCTCATTCGGGGAAGCCTTGCCACGGAAGGAACCGACCATGGAGGCTTCGCAATGACCATAGGCACCTCGCTCTTCTTGATCGCGGTGGGAGCCGTACTGCGCTTCGCTGTGAATGTCAGCTCGAGTGGCTTCAACATCCACACTGCCGGCGTCATCCTGATGATCGTGGGCGTGGTGGGATTCATCCTCTCGCTGCTGTGGATGACGATGTGGGCCGATCGGCGGAATCGCCCCGCCGCTCGCGAGCGCGTCGTGTACGACGACCGCGACTATCCGCCGGCCCGCGGCGTGTGACGCCAACCAGCGGCCCGCGGTCTGATCCTCGGGCCGCGCCCTAGCGGTCCGGGGCGTCCTCAGGCGAGCGCTGGAGTGGCTGGCTGTGCCACGCCGATCATCGAGTCACGCGTGATCAGTGCAGCGAGCTGCTCCTCACTCAGCCGATCGGTCCCGGGCGGACGGCTCGGGATCACCAGGTAACGGATATCGGCGGTCGAATCGACGACGCGCAGCTCGACGTCCTCGCCGAGGTCCAGGCCAAACTCCGCGAGCACCCCGCGCGGATCGGAGACCGCGCGCGAGCGATAGGGCAGGCTCTTGTACCAGGCGGGCGGCGGACCCAGGAGCGCACGCGGATAGCAGGAGCACAGCGTGCAGACGACCATGTGGTGCACGGTCTCGGTGTTCTCGAGCGCGACGACGACCGGCGACGGGCCCGGGTCGAGCCCGAGCTCGAGCGCCGCCGAACGGGCGTCGGCCAGCAACCGCTGCTTGAACTCCGGGTCGATCCACGCGCGCGCGACGAGCCGCGCGCCGTCTGCGGGTGTGCGCGAGACGAGCCAGTCAACGCCGGCGCGGATCTCCTCGGCGGGCAGCACCCCCTTCTCGACCAGCAGCTCCTCCAGGGCACGGGCGCGAACGGCTGCCGCGGGTTCGTTCCCGTTGGTGATCGGTGTGTGGTCGTGGTCGTGCTCGCTCATTTCGCCTCCTCCAACCAGTGCTCGAAGACGTCGACATACACGCGGTGCCCTTCGTCGGCTCGCCCGTTGGGCCACAGATCCGATCGTGCGAAGCTGACCAGGTACAGCGGCATCTTGGGGAGTCCGTCGTCGCCGTACGCGCGCGTCTCCGGGTTGCGGAACGCGGCGTGCACGCGCTCGATCCGCCCCGTCTTGCCCCTGATGTAGGACGGCGTGCGATGGTGACCGCGGTGGGCTCTGGCCGCCACGATGACCGGGTCGCCGACCCGATACCTCATCCCGCGGCCCTCCGGTCGAGCTCACCGGCGGCGAGCACGCCCTTCTCGGTGAGGATCGTCTCCAGTGAGGACAGCCAGCGCTCGTAGTAAGACGCCCGCTCGTAATCACCGGGTGGGATGCTCTCGATCCCCCGCCGCAGTTCATCGACGCTCACGAGGCCGCGCCGGGCGAGCGCCCCAGCGAGCGCGTCGGTCAGGACTTCCCAGTCCTCGAGCGTGTGCTCGCTGCGATCGATCCGCTCGTCGGTTGGCAGACCGCCACGATCGTGGACACCGCGCTCCACGCGATCGATCCTACTCGTCCCGGTGCTCGCGCCTAGCGTGCCACGAGCTGCTCGATGCTGTCCGCAATTTCCAGCACGCACGAGGGCTCGGTGCGGTAGAGCCGGAAGCGGCCCTGGCGTTCGAGCACCACGAGACCCGTCTTACGCAGCACCTTGAGGTGCTCGGAGACGCTCGCCGCGGACAGTCCCGACGCGGCGGCGAGATCGCCGGCGGCTTGCGCGTGCACGAGACACGCCTGCAGGATCCGGCGCCGCTCCTCGTGGGCCAGCGCGCGGAGCAGCTCGTTGAGACGGGCGTCGTTCAGCGCGCGATCAGCGTGAGCAGATTGCCTGCCGGGTCACGTACCTGCGCCTTGACCACCCAGCCGTTGTCGGTCGGTGGCATCTCGACGCTCCCGCCGCTCGCCGTCGCTGCGGCCACGGCCTGGTCGAGATCATCAACGGCAATGCCTACCGTCACGCCCGGTGTGTCCGCCTCGTTCAACGCGCCGTTCGGTCCGCCGTCGGGCGTGCGCAGCAACGTGTATCCGGGGCCCTGCGGGAGCGGTTCCCAGCCGAGCACGCTCCGGTAGAAGTCGCCAAGCGCATCGAGATCCGGTCCGGCGATGTCGAAATGGGCGACCGCGTTGGTTCCAATAGTGGTCATGCTTCGATCATATTTCGGATAAATCCGAAATGTCAACCGGTTCCGGCTCACGTGGTTGTCGATGTACGGCGGGCGCTCGAGCATCGAGGAGGGGAGTGGCACGGGTGGATTGGCGGTGCGGAGCTCGGTGATGACGGCGCCGATGTCGCGTAGGGCGGCGAGCAGACCGTGGAGCTGGGCTTGGTCGGCGATTGAGGCGGTGATCGTTGTGGTGCCGTCGTTCTCGTGGGTCATGTCGGGCTCGCCGAGCCGAGCTGACCAGTGGTCGTCGAGGTGGCCGTCGACGCGGATCGCATATGTCGTGAGTGTGGTGTTCATGAGGGCGCTGGGCTTGGATGGAGGGAGTGCGATGGGATCGCGGTCGGGGCGCCGGCGGCCTAGGATCAGCCGCGGCGCCCCGGTCGTGTTGGGGGGCTTGAACCTGCTCAGCGAGTCGCCGGCTGCGCGGCCCACGTCGTGGCCGGTGCGTCGACCGTCTCGGCCTGCCGACGCTGGTCGCGCCACAGCGAGAGGCCGAGGCCGATCAGCGCGACGCCGGTGGGCACTGCAAACGGGCGGCTGAAGGACTCCGGCAGCGCGGCGAGCGTGAGGGCGGAGATGGTGCCGTAGGCGAACAGAGCGGAGGCCCAGCGGGACAGGATGCCGGCGCGGAACATTGCGATGCCGAACAGCAGACCGCCGAGCGAGTAGCCCATACCGGCGATCAGGAAGAGGCCCTGCCAGGCGCCAATGCCGCTGCTCGTGCCGTGACCCATCGCCCCGTTGAGGACGTGCTGGACGTAGATCGGGCTGGAGTGGGCGAGGGTCGGGAGGTAATAGCCGATCAGGCATTCCTGGACGAGCATCGCGAGGAATCCGACACTCACGAGCGCGTAGCCGGCGCGCCCGAGGCGGCCAAACCGGCTGCGATGGCGCAGAAACATGCCGGCCAGGCCGGCGAGCGCCAGGGCCGCGAACGCGATCTTCGCGGTCTGGCGGATCGTCATGTCGGTGGTGGCGAGGTGCGCCACGTCGGCCGGCGGGTGGTTGATCTGGACGCCGGCGAAGATGGCGCCCGCGGCGGCGGCGCAGAGGCCGGCAATCGCGGTGAAACGGTGGGTGGTGGTGGTGCTCACGTCGGACTCCTTAGTTCGGTGCCGGGCTCGTGTGTCCGGCGATGTCGACAACTTAGGAACCGATGTAATGAGCGCACATCACCACATGATGTGATTCGACTGGTGATCCGGCTCAGAGCAGGCCGAGCTCAACGGCTCGCCGGACCGCGGCCCGGCGGGTGTTCACGTCCAGCTTGCTGAAGATGTGCTTGGTGTGCGTGCGCAGCGTGTTCACCGAGACGAAGAGGTGTCCCGCGATCTCCGGCCCGCTGAGCTCGGTCGCCAGCAGGCGCAGCACCTCGCGCTCGCGCTCGCTGAGCCCCTCGTCGGAGGCGCCGGCCGATGCGGGTGCGGGTGGCGACGGTGTTCGTGCGGCGGTCAGGAGTTGCTCGGCGTGCGCCCGCACCTCGTGCGGCCCGGAGCCGGCAACGTGCCCGAGCAGCTCCGCCATCGGCCGGCCCTCGTCGAGGAACAGCCGGCGGAAGCCGGCGGGCACTCCGTTGCCGAGGGCGGCAGCGAGGTCGGCCGTCGCCGAGTCGGGATCGCCGTTCGCGTGGTGGGCGAGCGCCCGTATCAGGCCCGCCTCGACCACGGTGCCGCCGCGTCCGGCCGCCTGCGCCGCATCGAGCACGCGATCAAGCAGGCCGAGCGCGTGGCCCGCGTTTTCTTCGGCGATGAGCAGCCGGGCGAGGGTGAGCTGGTCGTACTCGGCCAGGTATGTCGGGGGATCCGATGGCGTGACCCCGCGCTCACGTGCCCACGCCTGCGCGTCATCGAGGTGGCCCTGGAGGATCCGCACCCGCGCCCTGCTCGCGGCGATCGGCCGCACGTCCGGGAAGTAGCCGGGCAGGAAGAGCGACTCCGCCTGGTCGAGCATCGCGATCGCGCCGTCGAGATCACCTTGGGCCAGGAGCAGCGCGGCCTTCGCGGTGTACCAGCGATGCCGGTTCTCCAGCAGCGACGCCCGGTCGCCGAGCTCCCGGGCGGCGAGGAGGTGCTCGGCGGCCTGATCGAGGTCACCCTGCTCGCGCAACACGTCCGCGAGCCCGACGTGCAAATCGCCGGTGGTCGAGAGCACCGGACCGGGATGGCTCTCGGCCGCGGCGAGCGCGCGTTCGTACAGCCGGCGCGCCTCGACCGGAAGTCCGCGCGCCAGCCACAGGTTCGCCAGCACGACGGTCCCACCCAGCTCGTCCGCGACCTGCCCCGCCGCGTGCAGGCTGGCGACCGCCTGGGTGAACGTTTCCACTGCGGTGCCAAGGTCGCCGGCGGCCCATGCCGCCAGACCTAGAAAACCAGCCGCGGCACCGCGCGGAAAGTGGTCATCCGGTCCGGCCAGCGCGAGTGCCCGGCGTGCGTGCGCGACGGTTCCGTCGACGTCGCCCCGGGCCTGAGCAACCGAGGCGCGGTAGACCGCGACCATCGCCGGGACCGAACGGACCTCGGCCTCCCGATCCCGGGCTGCCTCGGCCAGAACGCCGGCCGTGGGGATGCCCAACCTCGGCGGCGTAGCGGGACCGGTCTCGGCGGCGTCGAGCCACGCCGCCACGCCGTCGAAGTCGCCCTCTGAGAGCCGGCTCCAGCCCATGAACATCGCGAGCAGCGGTCGGCGACGCACGACGTCGTCCGGGAGCGCGGCCAGCCAGTCGCGGAGAGTGCGGTCCTGGCGTCGTCGCCGCATGTCCGCCAGGGCGAGCTCAACGAGATCGGCAGCGTGTTCTGGGTCGCCGCTCGCGATCGCGTGCCCCACGGCATCGGCCAGCAGCCCATTCTCCGCCAGCCAGCGGCCGGCCGCGGCGTGGAGCGCGCCGACCCGTTCGGCATCGCGGGCAGCCAGACGGGCACGCAGCGCATCGGCGAACAGGTGGTGGTAGCGGTACCACCGGCGCTCGTCGTCGAGCGGGACGACGAACAGGTTCCCGCGCTCGAGGGCCTCCAATGTCTCCTGTCCGTCGTCGCGGCCGGTCAGGGCGTCGCACAGACCGCCGGTCATCTGGTCGAGCACCGAGGTGTCGAGCAGGAACGCGCGGACCAGGTCCGGCTGGCCGCTCAGAACCTCTTCAACCAGGTAGTCGAGAACGAACCGGTGGCTTCCGGAGAATGCCTCGACGAACGCCGCGACATCTCCGGACGCGTCCGCGCCGCCGGCGTGGGCTCGGGCGGACAGCGCGGCCAGCTGCAGCCCGGCCGCCCACCCCTCGGTGCGCGTCTCGAGCGCGGCCACCAACGCGGGCTCCAGCCGCAGCCCCATCAGCTCGTTGAGGAACACCTCCGCCTCGTCGGTGGTGAACCTGAGGTCCGCGGCCCGCACCTCGACGAGCTCGCCACGCGCACGCAGTCGGGAGAGGGGGAGCGGCGGGTCGGCCCGAGTGCTCATCGCCAGCGTGACCTGCGGTGGCAAGTTGTCCAAAAGGAAGGCCACCGCATCGTGGACGGCGGGCCCCTCGATGACGTGGTAGTCATCGAGCGCCACCACCGTGGAATCGGCGAGAACCTCGAGGTCATTGATCAGGCTGACCAGGACGGCCTCGGTTGGCGTCGCTCCACCGGCCTCAAGTAAGGCCAGCGCGTCGACACCGGCCTCGGGTTCGGCCGTCTGAATTGCGGCCACGAGATGGGTCAGGAACACTCGCGGGTCGGCGTCGCCCGGGTCCAGAGCCAACCAGGCCACTCGGCACCGCGACGTGTCAGCCGCCGCACCCAGCCACTGCGCCAGAAGCGTGGTCTTGCCGAACCCAGCCGGCGCCGCGACCAGGACCAGCCTCGGCGCTTCTCCTCCGCCCACACGCAGTTGATCGATGATGCGAGTGCGCGGCACCAGCCGGCGACGAGGCGAGGGCAGGTGCAGCTTGGCGCCCAGCACGGACATTCGTTCAGCGCGGGCCCGCCGTGCGCAACGTGCGGAATGAGAGGGCGCTCAGCCATCCGAGTCCCGTGGCGATCGAGAGCCGCTGGAACAGGCCTCCGCGTGGAGCGAGCGCCGGCGCACCGCGGAAGGCCGCGCCGAACAGCGCGGATGCGCCAGGCATACCGAGCGCGGATCCTGCGCAATACGCAGCCCATCGGTACTCCCGCCGGCGCGCGGCAGAACCCGCGCCTACCAGGGCCGCTACCGGAAGACCGATGAAGATCGGGATCGCGCACAGGTTGTGCAGCTGACCAGCGCGCGTCGGCGCGACCTCTGCGGTTGCGGCGAGGGCGCCGGCTGCCGCGGGCTCGGGCGGGAAGCCGGCAACCGGATCGGTCACGAACACTCCAGAGCCGATCAGCCCCAGGCCGGCGGCAAACACCAGCGCCGGAACCACGGCGGGCACGACTCGACTCGAGCTCTCCGCAAGGCCACTTGCCGCGACGCAGTAAAGCCCACCCGCAAGCACGAAGTTCGCCCGCTGACCCCAGCCTTTGGGGCCGGTCGCCAGGGAACTCACCGCATGACGCCGCCAGTCATAGCCGGCTCTCCTGACCCCGAGCACGGTGAATGCACCCACGAACACAGGGCCGGCGACAACGCCGCAAGCGATCTTCGTCTCCACGACCAGGCCATCTCCGATCACGCCGACTGCACCATGCTCGCAGGATCACGAGATCGGATCCGAGGCGCAGCCTTCGATCGTCGCCAGCACGCGCCGGACCAGGCGCGGGTCGCGATCCGCGCATTCCGCCGCGCAACCCTGTCGTGACAGGCGAAGGTGAGAAAAGTGCACCCTTGGGTGGCTAGCGACGGCACCGGGCGGGGTCGACAATGCACCTGTGAGCGATAGAAGTCGTAAGAGAGCCCGCCTGTGAGCTACCTGACCGACGGCATACACCTGTACGAGCAGGTTCGCTGGTGTCAGAACTTCGGACTGTCTGGAGGCGGATGGCTCACTGTTCGCGATTGCCTCACCGGCGTCGTGCGGTCGATGTCCGAGCTCGAGTTGGCGCTCTGCGAGCCGGTGCCGACCACTCGCACCGCGACGCACTAGGGACATGCCGCGCGGCGGCTCGACTGCCAACATACTCATGTGGATCCGAGCGCGCAGGCCGGCCAGGACACGAACCTGGATCTGGTGACCGGAGCGTTCAGCTATTCGGGAGCGCACATCGCCGAACGGCTCCTAAAAGACGGGCGGGAGGTGAGGACGTTGACCTTTCATCCCGACCGGCAGCATCCGCTCCGTGACCGCGTGACAGCATTCCCGTACCGGTTCGACAACGCGATCGAGCTCTCGCGCGCGCTCGAGGGAGTGACGACGCTCTACAACACCTACTGGGTGCGATTCGAACACGGGACCGCGACGTTCGCGGGGGCGGTGGCGAACTCCAGGGCGCTGTTTCATGCGGCTCGCCGGGCCGGCGTGAGGCGGATCGTCCACCTCAGCATCGCCAACCCGTCAGTCGATTCGCCGCTCCCGTACTACCGCGGCAAGGCGCTGGTCGAGCAATCCCTGGCCGAGGCGGGGCTCAGGTTCTCGGTCGTCCGGCCCACCTGGATATTCGGCGGCGGCCCGGAGATCCTGGCCAACAACATCGCCTGGATCCTGCGCCACCTGCCGGTGTTCGCGATCCCGGGCGATGGCAGCTACCAGGTCCAGCCGGTTCACATCGACGACCTCGCGCGGATCTGCGTCCAAGCCGCCGGCGCCGAGGACGACATGATCATCGATGCGGCCGGGCCAGAGACGATCTCGTTCGCACAACTCGTGCACGCCATGAGGCGTGCGACTGGGAGCCGGGCCCCGATCGTGCACGTGCCGCCCATCGTGATGACCGCCGCGGCTCGGGCTCTGGGTCTCGTCCTCGGCGACGTTGTCCTCACCGGGGATGAGGTAAAAGGCCTGACCGCCGGTCTGCTCGTCTCTCACGATCCACCCCTCGGGCGGATCGCGTTCACAGACTGGCTGAACGACCACAGTGCCGCGATCGGCCACACCTACGCCAACGAATTCAACCGCCACTTCTCCCCGTCCGCGGACGCATGATCCGCGATGGTTCGGCCGAGGCGCGTCGCCTCGCGCGAGCGACCGCTAGCTCGCCGCCGCGTTCAGGGCGAGGCCAGGCAGTTCAAGGCCACGATCTGTGCGGAAGTCCCCGGCGGCCTGCTCAACCGCCGTGCGCACGGCCTCGCGGTCGGTTTCGGGCATTGTCTGCAGCGCCAGGGCGATGCCGCCGGCCAGGTCCGTGACGTACCGCCAGTAAGCGTCGAAATCGTCGAAGCGCCAACTCACCTCGACCTCCTCGATCCGCGGCTCACCGAACCCCGCGTCGCGCACGAACGCGCGCACCCGGTCGGCGTCGGCCATGGCGAAGATGCCCGGGTCGTGTGGATTCGGGGCCGGAGCGCCGGTGTGCTCCCTCAGCGCCCGCGCCGGCACGGACGCCCACGGGTTGCGCTCCGCCGGCCCCCACACCGAGAGTGACAGGCGCCCTCCCGCGCGCAGCACCCGACGGGTCTCCGTCAGCGCCCTGGCCGGATCGGCCATCAGCATGTAGCCCCAGCGGCACAGCACCCCATCGACGCTGTCGTCCTCAAGGTCCATGCGCTCGGCGTCCATCTCGCGATGCTCCACGTTGGCGAGCCCGAGACGATGGGATTCCGCCCTGGCGGCCGCCACCATCTCCGGCGCGAAGTCAGTCGAGATCAGTCGCCCGGCCGGACCGATCGCGCGAGCAGCGGCAAATCCCGTCTCGCCCGTGCCCGCGGCCAACTCGAGAATCGTCTGCCCGGGCTGCGGCGCCAGTGCTTCGAGCATCTGCTCTGATACGGCCCGCGAAACCTCCCACATCCAGGTGCGCTCGCGGTCCCACCCCGCCGCCATCGCCTGCCAGATCTGATAGCTCGCGCTGCGGTATTCCTCGCTCCCCACGCGCGCGATCGTAACCCCTACCGTCTGAGGAGCGTTACGGTCGCGCCTTCGGCGGGGGCTGTGATCAAGTTGCCGCGACGCGAGCGCTCGCCCCGGCGGGCGATCGGCGCGAACGTGAACCGCTGCAGGAGGGCGGCGAGGATCAGCCGCGCTTCGGTGAGCGCGAAGCCGGCACCGATGCAGCGGTGCACGCCGCCGCCGAACGGGATCCATGAGTACGTCCCGGGGCGTTGCTCGAGGAACCGCTCGGGGCGGAAGGCACTCGGGTCGGGGTAGATCTCCGGTCGGTGGTGAATCCGCTCGATGTCGACCGCGACCGCCGTACCCCGCGGGATTCGCAGCGTCCCGAGTTCGGCATCGCGGACGGCGTAGCGGACGGTGAATGGGACCGGCGGGCGCATCCGAAGCGTCTCCTGGATGGCTGCCGTGAGATAGCCGTGTGTGCCGGCGTCGGCGTCCGCGAGGCAGCGCTCGAGCGCCGCCGGCGCGCGGCTGAGCCGCTCGGCGAGCCAGGCAAGCGTGTTGGCCGTCGTCGCCCAGCCGGCGATCACGAGCACCCGCATCGAGGTGACGATCAGCTCATCCTTTAGGGCGTCCTCGCCGGTGAACGCGAGGAACCGGGCGAGGCAGTCGGCGCGCCCGGCGCTCTCGCCGATGTGGCCCCGCGCACGGCGGTCCGCGATCTCCTCGCGGGTGAGGTCGGCGATGGTGGCGTGCACCGCCTCGATCCTGGGATAGGGCGCCCATCGGCCGCGCCTGAGCACAGCCGCGACGAACCGGCCGGTGAGCTCGAGCGATTCGATGATGTCGTCCAGCCGGTCGAGCGCGTCCGCCAGGCGGGCGGCGCGGCTCGGCTCGCGCACGCCGAACACCGTCTCGGTGATCACGTCGCGGGCGAGCGTCCGGCAAAGTGCTCGAAACGAGACGGGCACCCCGGTCGAGAAGTCGCGTAGGTGCCGCTCGGTGACCGCGACGATCCCGCGTTCGTAGCCCCGGAGCGCATCGCCGTGGAATGCCGCGGTGAGCACGCGGCGGACGTGCGTGTGCTCGGGGCGGTCAAGCACGTCGAGCGCGTCGCGGCCGAACATCGGCTCGTGTGGTGCGAGCCGGCGCAGCCCCTCGCCGAAGCGGAGCTCGCCGTCGCGTTCGGTGAACACCGCGCGCGCATCCTCGGGGTCCCCGAGCAGAAGGATCCGCGGAAGGAGTGGCGCAGCGAGCGTGAGCCGGTCTGGGACCCGGCCGGGCCAGTCGAGCACCTGCTCGGGGCGGAAGACGCGTTGTGCGTGGCGCAGGCCAGCGGGGAGGGAGGACATGA
>DATFDC010000274.1:0-2919 GCA_035252415.1 Solirubrobacteraceae bacterium | reverse complement strand
CTTCCGCCACGAGGTCCAGGCCGGGATGGTCGGGGTGAACATCGGGGTGGCGGCACCGGTCGCGTTCTTCCCGTTCAGCGGCTGGAAGGACTCGTTCCTCGGCGATCTGCACGCGCACGGCACCGACGCGGTCGAGTTCTACACGCGCAAGAAGACCGTGACGAGCCGCTGGTTCTCGAGCGGGCAGGGGAGCGGCGCGTACTTCGTGGAGCGCTGATGGTCAAGCTCACTCTGGTCGGCGGACCCACCGCGGTGCTCGAGTACGCCGGGCTGCGCTGGCTGACCGACCCCGCGCTGTCGCCGCCCGGCGAATACGCCGGCGGGCTGGTCAAGACGACCGGTCCGGCGATCGACCCGGAGGCCTTGCCTTCGATCGACGTGGTGCTGGTCTCGCACGAGCACCACAGCGACAACCTGGACCCGGCCGGGCGCGAGTTCCTGCCGCGAGCGGGCCGGGTGATCACCACGACGCAGGGCGCCGAGCGGCTGGGCTCGGGCGCGGTCGGTCTCGAGCCGTGGTCGTCGGTGACGGTGGAGCGCCCGGATGGCCCGCCGGTGACCGTCACCGCCCTACCGGCGCAGCACGGACCCGACGGGACCGACCACATCACCGGGCCGGTCATCGGCTTCCTGCTCGAGGCGGACGGCGAGGACCGCGTCTACGTGTCGGGCGACAACGCCTCGCTCGACATCGTGCGCGCGATCGCCGAGCGGGTCGGCGATGTCGACGTGGCGATCCTGTTCGCCGGCGCGGTCCAGTTGCCCCAACGCTTCGACGGCGCGTACCTGACCCTGTCGGCCGACCGAGCGGCCGAGGCCACGAAGCTGCTCGGCGTTCGTGCCGCGCTGCCGGTCCACTTCGAGGGCTGGACTCACTTCACCCAGGGAGCCCGCGAGCTCCGGGCGGCGTTCGCCGGCAACAGCGTCTCGGACCGGCTCGTGCTGGCCGAGCGCGGCGAGACGGTCACCGCCTGAGCGCCCGGGCCGTCGCGTGACTGGGCGAGGATGGCGCCCACGATGATGACCGCCGCTCCGACCGGCTCATACCAGCGCAGCGGCTCGCCGAGCGCGAGTATCCCGAGCAGCGTCGAGACGATCGGCATCACGTAGGCGACCGTGGCCGTCGTCGTCGCGCCGACGTCGCGGATCAGCGAGTAGTTCAGGACGAAGGTCAGCCCGGTTCCGAACACGCCGAGGGCGAGCACACTCAGGACGTGCTTGGCGGCGAGTCCGCTTGGCGAGTGGGTGAACAGCAGGGCGAGGACCGCGATCTCGACCGTCGCACAGATGAGCTGAGCCGCCGCGAGCGACAGCGGGCCCTCCGGACGGTGGGCGAGGTAGCGGCGGGTGTAGGGAAAGCCGAGACCGTAGGCGGCGGCGGCGCCCAGGCAGAGCAGGTTGCCCTCCAGCGAGGCGCCTCCGAGCCCCCGCCACGCCCCGAGAACGACGAGCACTCCGGCGAATCCGACGGCGAGGCCGAGCAGGCGCCGGGCGCTGGCGTGCTCGTCGGCGATCCACGCGATCGCGATCGGCAGCGTGAACAGCGGGACGGTGGCGTTCCAGATGCCGGCGAGCAGGCTCGAGACGTGGCGCTCGCCGTAGGCGAACAGCGTGAACGGGGCGACGTTCAGGAGCAGCCCGGCGATCGCAAGCTGTCCCCAGAGCCGCCAGCCCGCGGGCAGCCGCTCGCCGCGCAGCGCGAGGATGGCCAGCAGCGTGGTGGTGCCGATCACCAGCCGCGCCAGCGACACCTGGATCGGCGCGAGTGCCTCGTCGCCGATCTTGATGAACAGAAACGTCGAGCCCCAGAACAGGGCCAGCAGCGCGAACCGCGCCGGCCAGGGGACCTGCGGCCGACTCACCCCAGGACCGGCAACGTGCGCTGGTTCGACAGGCGGGTCAGCGTGCGCTGCATGGTCGCGGTGACCAGGTCGTAGCCCGCGTCGGGGTCGGGGCTCTGGCCGAGCCGATCGCGGAGGTCGATCGGCTTGCCCACTCGAATCGAGATCTTGGCCGGCAGCGGATAGCGTCCCGGCAGATCCATGATCGTCACGCCGAACGGCGGGCCGAGCGCCGCCGGCAGCACCTTGAGGCGAAAGCGCCGGTCGAGCTGGAGCGCCTTGGCGAGGCGCCGCCCCTGGCCGAGGAACAGCGCGGTCTCCTGGCCGCCGGCCGAGACCACCGGGACGATCGGCACCCGGTGCTCGAGCGCGAGCTTGACGAACCCGGTGCGCCCGGCGAAGTCGACCCGGTCCGCCTCCCAGCTCGGGCGAAACGTCTCGTGGTCGCCGCCGGGATACACGAGCAGTGCGGCTTTTCGCCGGAGCGCCTCCGACATGTTCTGCGGCGAGGCCGGCACCGTCCCGTAGCGCTCGACCAGCGCGCGCAGCCCGGGCACCTTGAACACCAGGTCGTGGGCGAGCTGGTGAAAGCGGCGCTCGGGCCCGAACCGGTCGTAGAAGTGCTGGGCGAAGATGAACGTGTCTGCGATCCACGTCCCGCCGGAGTGATTGCCGACCAGCAGCACCGGCCCGTCGGGCGGGATGTTCTCGAGGCCGCGGACGTCGGCTCGGAAGTACAGCGTCGAGGTCATGCGCAGCGCCGGAAGCGTACGCTCGATGTAGGCCGGATCGCGCCGCGCGAACGGATCGCGCTCGCCGCCCGGAAGCACGGTGGCGGCCAGATCGTGGCCAACCGCCGCGGCCATGCGCGCATACGCCTCGGCCGGGCCGAGCGGCGCACGCAGCAGCCTGGTCAGTCCTCCCGCCATCTTCGTACTGCTACCCGTCAGGCGCGTCCGGCTAAGCGCCCGAGCAGGGTTCGAGCGAGCGCTCGAGCAGTGCCGGGCCGAGGACCACCCAGGCATCGCCGTAGTAAGTCGGGTCCGCGCGCGCGAGCGTCGCCGCCCGGCTGCGCAGG
>DATFDC010000273.1:0-9839 GCA_035252415.1 Solirubrobacteraceae bacterium | reverse complement strand
GCTTATCTGAGCCGGGTTGGGGTGTCAAGGCCTCCTGTGTCTCTGTGCTTGGGGGCGTGGAGTGTGTTTGTGTGAGGGGGGTCGCCCGCTGGTCATGGATGGCCAGCGGAATGCGGCCGGACGGTGGTGACTGGCTCCGTGGACGCCCTGCCTTATCTGGGCCCGCGGCCGCGAGCGTTGGCGGCCGGTGACTTGATGGTTGATCGGTCGTTCCGGTGGAGCGACTGCGGCCGCTCTGTCTTTCGTGGGCCGCCACGCGGGGCGTGGGTACCTCGATCACTGCTGGAGCTGGCCGCATGCTTTGAGCGCATCGGTGAGGGGTGGGCTTGATCGGAGCGCTTCTCGGGAGTGACGGGTGGTTCGAGCGCGACGGGGCCGAGCGCCCGGAGGAGGTGGTAGGAGCGCCGCGCGAGTTTCCGGGCGATTGTCAGGCAGGCGCGGGTGTGCGAGAGCCCGCGCGCCTTGAGCGCGTGGTAGTCGGCGTAGTCGGGGCTGCCGCTATGGCTGGCCGACTGGGCGGCCTCGAACAGCGCCCAGCGCAGGGGTGCCGAGCCTTGTCGGGTGAGCTTGCCCAGCTGGGCATGGCGGTCTGAGCGATGCACGCCGATATCGATCCCGGCCATCCGAACGGCCTGGCGCGAGGCGTGCAACCTCCTGACGTCCCCGAGCTCGCACAGCGTGACGAGCGAGGAGATCTCGCCCATCCCGTACTGAGTCATCAGCGCCTGGCAGCCGGCCTGATGGCGCGCGAGCGCGCGCAGGTCCCGCTCGAGCTCGGCGAGCTGAGCGTCGAGCAGGTCGATGATCTCCAAGGCCACGGCGATCCGCTCGCGCGCGTCGACGGGCAGCTCCAGGCCGGCGAGGAACTGGCGACCGGCGAGCGTGCGCAGCTCATCAGGGGCGCCGGCGATGCCGTGGTGATACAGCGTGGCGCGGATCCGCTGAGTCCAGCTAGTCCGCTCGGCGATGAGCGTGTTGCGCAGCCGGGCGCGCGAGCGCCACTGGCGCACATGCTCAGGCGGCAACCACGCCTCCGGCAACCGACCCTCCCACAACAGCTGCCGCAGCCACTTGGCGTCGGCGCGATCGGTCTTGGCGCGACGCTTGCGACCCCGCAGCGCACTCGTCTCAACCGGCTCGGCCAGATGCACGATCGCGCCACAGCGCTCAAGCGCACGAGATACGAACAGCCAGCCCGTACACGCCTCCACCGCAACATGCACGATGCGACCGGGGAACCCGGCGACCCACTCCTCGACCGCCGCCGGCGTGGACTCGATCTGCCCGCGGGAGACCTCGCCACTCGCAGTATCCAGCGCGTCCACGGTGATCTGCCGCCGATGCACGTCAAACCCAGCCACGATCGCCCCAGGCTCCTCGCCCATCACGAACGGCGCAGGCGCGACCGCGCCGGCGTCACGCCCGCCCGATGCCATACCGTCACTCACGGTCGGTCCTCCTATTCGAATGACCGGCGGCGCGGGCTGCAACCGCGCACGCCTTCAACCCAAGTCGTTCGACACGGAGGGCTGACCACCTGCCAAGCCCCACCCGCAACGACACGAACCGAGGGTCTGCTCATGTCATCTTTCGGTGAGAGCTTTCCGTGCTCGCTGCGGACGAGAGCAGTCATCTCGCGCAGCTCCCGTCCGGTTAGGGGTTCGCCGAGGACGACGTAGACAACCCAGGAGACGAGCCCAACGATGATCCAGCCCTGCCAGGACCAGGCGTCGACCGCGAGATAGAGGCCGGCGCCGAGCACCATGAACCGTGCCCAGGGGCCGATCGCTCCCGATATTTCGAGGCTGCGGACCCACGCGCTAGCTGGTCCGGCCGACTCGCTGCGGCGCAGGCCGGCGATGGCCAGCCAGTCCGCGGTCAGGCTCGCGAACATGAAGATCACCGATGTGATGTGCAGGAAGAGAACGACGTTGTAGGCCGTCATCGTGTACCTCCGGAGCTGGTCGAGGCGGTCTCAGGTTTGCGGCTCGGGCTGTGGCGCTGGCTGTGGGAGCTGGTTGCGCCTGACGTGCCGCATGCCGATCGTCGCCGCGGCGATGATGGCCAGGAGTACGAAGCCGGCGGCCGCGAGGAAGGCGGTGTGGAAGCCGAGCGTGAGTGCTTGGTCGAGCGGGTGTTGGCTGGCGGCGAGGTGGTTGGTGCGGGTGGTCGCGATCGTGGCCAGGACCGCGAGGCCGAGCGCACCGCCGATCTGCTGGGAGGTGTTGAGCAGGCCTGAGGCGAGGCCGTACTCGCGGTCCTTGACGCCGGTCTCGGCGAGGATCGTGATCGGCACGAACGCGAACCCCAGGCCAAGCGCGATCAGCAGCGAGGGGCCGAGCAGGTCGGCGAGGTAGCTGCCGTTGACGGGTAGCTGCGCGAACCAGACCAGCCCGCCGGCGAACAGGGCCAGACCCGCGATCAGGACCCGCCGGACCCCCAGGCGAGCGACGAGCGGGGAGGCCATTCCTGCCGCGAGGATGATCCCGACGGCCAGGGGTAGCTGCGAGGTGCCGGCCTTGATGGCGCTGTACCCGAGGACCTTCTGCAGGTACAGG
Organism: Solirubrobacteraceae bacterium; assembly: GCA_035252415.1. Taxonomy (GTDB): domain Bacteria; phylum Actinomycetota; class Thermoleophilia; order Solirubrobacterales; family Solirubrobacteraceae; genus Palsa-465. The sequence continues at coordinate 7,281 of DATFDC010000273.1, read as the reverse complement.
GAGAGGAAGTAGAACAGCCCGATGATCGCGGCTCCGGTCGCGAACATGGCCGCGTTGGCGGCGCTCACGTCGAGATTGCGGAAGAACGCGAACGGGACCAGCGGCGCGTCCGCGCGTCGCTCGATCACGACAAACGAAACCAGCAGGACGGCGGCGGCGGCGAGCACGCCGATCGTCTGGGTCGAGCCCCAGCCGACCGCGGTCGCGCGCACCAGCGCATAGACCAGGGCGGACAAGCCGGCGGTGACCGTCACCGCGCCCGGCAGGTCAAAGCTGCGGCGTTCAAACTCGCCGCGGCTCTCCGCGATCAGGACCGGTGCCAACAGGATGGCGGCGATCCCGATCGGCACGTTGACAAACAGCACCGAGCGCCAGCCCAGAGCGCTAGTGAGCACGCCGCCCAGCAGCACGCCCGCGGCAGCGCCGGAGCCGGCGACCGCGCCCCACACCGACAGCGCCCGGTTGCGCTCCGCGCCCTCGGCGAAGATCGTGGTTACCAGCGAGAGCGCGGCCGGGGCGAGCAGCGCTGCGCCGAGCCCCTGGATCGCGCGCGCGGCAATCAGCCACAGCTCGCTTTGGGCAAGCCCGCCGAGCAGCGAGGCCAGCGAGAACACGCCCAGCCCGACGGTGAAGATCACGCGGCGGCCGAGGAGGTCGGCGATCCGGCCGCCGAGCAGCAGGAACCCGCCGAAGGTCAGCACGTAGGCGTTGACCACCCAGGACAGGTTGGCCAGCGAGATGCCAAGCCCCCGTCCGATCGACGGCAGAGCGATGTTCACGATCGAGGCATCGAGCACGACGACGAACTCGGCCACCGCCAGCAGCACGAGCGCCCACCACCGCCGATCAGCGGCAGAGGACGAGGAACGGCTTTTGTTGAACAGCAGCATGGTGTACCTCCATTTCTCTAGTGCCCGAGATACAACTCGTCGGTGCATGGCACCTACGATCTCGCCGACTGGCTCGATCGCCTAGCCCCACGGACCCCCGTTTGCCGGCGGAACGGTCCTACTCAGCGGTTCGGGGTAGCCCCACACCGGATGACGGACATCCGGATCGCGGGCCCCTACTGTGGGTTGGCGCGGAGGTAGGCCAGGACGGCCAGGACGCGACGGTTGCCGGTCTCAGTGGGTCCGATACCGAGCTTGTGCATGATCGCGGTGACGTGTTTCTCGACCGCGGCCTGCGAGAGCACGAGGTCGTCGGCGATGCCCTGGTTGGACTTGCCTTCGGCCATTCCGGCGAGCACGTCTTGCTCGCGTGGGGTCAGGTCGGCCAGAGGGCCGGCGCGGCGTTGCTTGAGCATTCGCGCGACGAGCTCGGGGTCCAGGGCGCTGCCGCCGGCGGCCACGCGACGGACCGCATCGATGAACGATGCGACGTCGCCGACCCGTTCCTTGAGGAGATAGCCGACGCCCTCGGCGTGTTCGGTGATCAGCTCGGTAGCGAGGGATTCCTCGTAGAACTGAGAGAGCACGAGCACGCCGACCTCGGGCAGCCGGCGGCGCAGTTCGATCGCCGCGGCCAGACCGTCGGCTTCGTGCCGGGGCGGCATGCGCACGTCGGCCACGACCACGTCGGGGCGGTGCGCGAGCCCCTTTCGAAGCAAGTCCTCCGCGTCCGCGGCCTGCGCGACGACCTCGCAGCCGCCATCGGCCAGCAGGCGGGCGATGCCCTCGCGCAACAGCACGTCGTCCTCGGCGACAAGCACCCGCAAACATCCAGCATCGGCGCCGTCGCCGCGCGCCGTCATGACCCGTCCAACAGCCTGCGCAGCCGTGCGCCCTCGAGCTCCTCCTTGGCGAGGAACCCAATGGCTCCGACGCGCTGCGCGGCGGCCTCGTCGCCGGCGTCAGCGTCCGCGGAGATCAACACCACCCGCGGCGGATCAGGCAGCCGGGCGAGCTCGCGGGCAAGTGCAAAGCCGTCGCCGTCGGGCAGGCCGATATCGACCAGCGCCGCGGCGGGCCGCAGCTCGGCCGCGGCCCTCAGCGCCCAGGCGACGCTCTTCGCTTCGTATACATCGCGGTGTCCCGCAGCTCGCAGTATGCCGACGGCGAGTGACCGGAACGCATCATCATCATCGACCAGCAGCAACGAGACAGCCATCGGCTCATCCTGGCACCCTCGGCGGGTCTGCGGGGTATGGTCAGCCCTACGCGTGTTTCCGGTCAGCCCGCGCACAATGGCCCGCTGGGTGTGACTGCGGCGGGTCACGGCCGCGCACGCATCTCGGATGGCTCGATCGGGAGGGTGACGCTGAGCCTCGTGCCCGCGCCTGGCGGGCTGCTCACCGACATGCTGCCGCCAGCCGCGTCGACACGGTCGCCGATCCCGGTCAACCCCGACCCGTTCGCCGGATCTGCGCCGCCGCCGCCGTCGTCTGAGACCTCGACCTCGAGCTGGCCTGCGGCGGCACGCGCCCGCACGCACGCGCGGCTGGCGCCGGCGTGCTTCATGACATTGGTCAGCGCCTCGGCGATCACGAAGTAGCCGGTCGTCTCGACCGGCACGGGCAGCCGCTCGCCGAGCACATCCGCGTCCACCCGGAGCGGTGCGTGGCGCACCAGCGACTCCACTCCGGCGCGCAGCCCCCCGCGGGCCAGCGCTGCGGGCAGGATCCCGTTTGCCAGTTCGCGCAGCTGACCGTTGGCGGCTTCCGCCTGGGCGAGCGACTCTTCTAGCAGCGCTGCCGCCACGGCGTCGGAGTTCTTCAGCGCGGCCTTCGCCTGCTTGAGCGTGATGAGGGTGTGAACGAGACGCTGCTGGGCGCCGTCGTGCACATCGCGCGCCAGACGTCGGCGAGCCTCATCGGCGCTGGCCACGATCCGCGCCCGCGAGGCGCTCAGCTCAGCGCGGCTCTCAGCGTTGGCGATCGCCACCGCCACGAGCTCACAAAACCGGGCCAGGCGCTCCTCGGTGCCCGTCGGCAGCGGCGGGCCTGGGCTGCCCGCGGTCAGGACTCCCCATAGGCGCCCGTCGACGGTGATCGGAGCCGACACCGACCCCGCAAACCCCAAGGCAACCACCCCCGTGTCGGCCACCTCTGCGTAACTGTCGATCCGCTCCGCACGCCCGGTGCGCCACACCCGCGCCCTGCCGCTCCCTCCCGGGACCGGCAGCGACGCTCCCACCGTGTAGTAGGTCTCGTGGCGCCCCAACTCGGTGATCCACCCCCGGGCGACGACCACGACTTCGCTGCCCGACCGCTCGTAGCGAAACAAGATCGTCGGCGCGTCATCCAACAGCCGGCCGGCCTCGACGGTGACCAGGTCGAACACCTGCTGAGTGGGCGCGCCCCGCGCGACCAGCTCCGCGACCCGGCGCAACGCCGCCTGCTCGTCAGCCAAGGACTGAAGCTCGGCCCGCGACTGCGCGGTGGCGATCGCGGTCACCGCCAGATCGGCGAACTGCGCCAGCCGGTCCTCGATCCCCGCCGCCAGCGGCGGGCCGCGGCTCACCAGCCCCAGCGCACCCCACGGCGTGCCCTGCACCAGCAGCGGCGCGGCCGCGCTTGCCACCACTCCCAGCCTGCGCGCGAGCTCGGGGCCGGTACCAGACAGACCCGCATAGCTGTCGACCCGAATCGGCTGCCCCAACCGGCTCGCCCCTTCCAGGACCCCGCCTCTCGGCAGACTGGACCCTGCAAGCTCGGGCAAGCCGCTTCCGCCGTGCTGGGCGACGATCGTCGCACTGTCATTGGTCCCGTAGCGCACGAGCCAGGTCTCCTCCCCGAACAGCTCCGCCGCCTCCGAGACGATCGCTTCAAACACCTCGGACTGAACAGCGCCGCGCGCGACCAGCGTCGCAACTCGCCGCAAGGCGGCCTGCTCGTTCATCAGCCGGACGACCCCCGCTCGGGCGACCAGATCACCACCAAACTCGTCTTTGGCGGGCACCGCGTCGATATAGCTATGCCTCTCAGCAACCCGCCCCCCGGCCACCCGATACACCTCGTGCATCGCGAGCGGCAGGCGCCAAGCGCCCCATGTCGAGGGCTCGCTCGACGCCGAGGACGCGTCCACAAACCGCGTGCGCGTAACGATCTCCTCGCCGCTCTCAGCGACGACCCGATCAACCTCCGAACGCGCCCCCGGGATCTCCCGCGCAACCGCAGCGGCGTAGTCACAGACCGCGGCTCGGCCGCGAATGGGCCTTCCATCCACAACCATCACCACATCCTGGTCAAGCAGCTCGGCGTACTCGTCGAATCGGCGTGCGTTGAACGCCTCGTGCAAACGATCGACGATCAAGCGGTGCCCTGACACCGACACACAGCGTACGCCTTGCGTCCTCTAAAGGCCGGCCGTCAGTCGGTAACGCGGCCACGCGGTTGAGTTGAGTTATGCGTCGTGCCATCTCTGCAACGTCGCTCGGGCTTCTCGACGGACACGACCCCGGTCGCGACCGCTGCCGTCTGCTTTGTGAGCTCCCGGGCCGTGACAGTAGGGTCCAGCTCTCTGGGCATGACTCTTCAGACTCTACGCGGCGCAACTCATCGCCGAGCGGGGAACTCACATCGCTCCCGCGCTCGCGCGGCGACGAGGATCTCGGCGCCGCCGATGAGCAACCCCTGCATCCGGACGAGAGCCCGCACGCGCGGGTAGGTAAAACTGCCGCTTCGTCGCCGAACCAGCGCCGCCCCTACGGCTGCTGCTTCCCGCCACGGAGCAGTTTCCGCCCACGAGCTCAAGGGAAAGGCTGGAGCGGCGCCGCCGGCAGCCCCGAAAGTCGCGTGTCGTTGGGAACGCAGGTGTCGGGCCCGCCGCGACGAGCGACCTGCTCGTCGCCAGCAGCGAGGCGGCGAGTCATGGCGCCCGCCCGGCCCGTGTCGAGCGTGTGTTCGGCCAGCGGCGAAGTCCTGTATAGAAGGGCGGATCCTGATTTCATGCGGGCCAGGGGCGTGACGGGCCAGGCCCGGCTGTGGACACGAATCGGCCTACGTTCGTCCCGCCGGTCGTCTCATACCGTACGCCCCGCAAGCCGGTTTGGTTTGGCTCGGCGGGTAGCCGCGGTGTGAACATACTCGGCAGCATTCCTACTTGACCTGTAGGGGCAGGAGGTGAAAAGACGGCTGTGACACCTCGAGCGCCGATGAGGAAGGCATCAGAGGCTGGCGAACCCCTCGGCCACCTTCGACCAGTTGACCACGTTCCACCACGCGTCCAGGTAATCCGGGCGCCGGTTCTGGTAGGTCAGGTAGTAGGCGTGCTCCCACACGTCGACGCCGAGCAGCGGCGTCTTGCCGTCTGAGATCGGGTTGTCCTGGTTGGCCGTCGAGACGACCGCCAGACCCGAGCCGTCGTGCACGAGCCACGACCAGCCGGACCCGAAGCGCTTGACCCCGGCGTCCTTGAGCTGGGCCTTGAACTCGTCGAAGGACCCGAACGCCGAGTTGATCGCGTCGGCCAGAGCCCCATCCGGCTCGCCGCCCGCGCCAGGCGCCATCCACTCCCAGAACAGCGAGTGGTTGTAGTGGCCGCCGGCCTGGTTGCGGACCCCGGTCTGCTTCTCGCTCGGGAGCGAGGAGAGGTTCTGCAACACCTCCTCGACCGGCTTGTCGGCCCATTCGGAGCCCTCGAGCAGCCCGTTGGCCGCATTCACGTAAGCCTGGTGATGCTTGTCGTGGTGCAGGTGCATCGTCTGCTCGTCGATGGTCGGCTCGAGCGCGTTGTAGTCGTACGGCAGCGGCGGAACTTCGAAGGCCATCGGACCATCTTCTCCTTGCGTACGCTGGTTATTGGTGCACGAGCGCCAGGCCGGACGCGGGCTGATCCGGCTCAGCGAGCGCGCGTCCGGCCGGGTCGCTCGTCGGGCCTAACCGACCGGTGCCACCTGCGGCGTGCGTCCGTTCGGTCCCGGGACGGTGTCGATCGTCTCCATCGCCTTTGTGAACTCGACCGGTTCGTCGTCCATCAGCGCCCGCGGGTTGAACGACGGGTCGGCCATAACGCCGTGCACGCGGCGACGCTGCATCCCGAAGTTGCCCGCGTCGTAGATCGGGAATAGGGCGGCTTCGCGCAGGTATTTCTCGAACATGTGCTGGCGGTCGAGGCTGTTGACGCCGACCACCTGCATGCACTTGTACACACAGTCGAGCATCATCTCTGTGCACTGTACCTTGCACATTGCCCCGATCAGCTCCCCGTGGTAGTCGTGCTGGTCGAGGTAGTGGGCGGTCTTCCAGCAGAAGTACCGTGCCATCTCGATCTTGGCTGCCACGTCACCTAGAACGTAGCCCGGGTACTGGTAGTGGATGATCGGCCGGGGACCGCCGCTCGTGTAAGTGTGCGCCCAATCGAGTGCCGCCTCGTACGCCGCGCGCGCCACGCCGACCGCGGCGATGCCGGCCACCGGCCCGGACCACGCGAAGTTACGGTTGATGAGCAGATCACCATTGCCGACGGCGCCTTCGACGAGGTTTGCCGCTGGGACGCGCGCGTTGTCGAAGATGATCTCCGCGTTTGGTGTCAGGCGGTGCGCCATCTTGTCGATGTGGTTATAGGTGACGCCCGGGGTGCCGCGGTCCACCATGATGGCCGACAGTCCCTCTGTGCCGCCTGCGTCTGGATCGGTGCGGACAACTACGATGCTCGTGTTCGCGCCCTTCCCGTCCCAGCCCCCAACGTTGCAGGGCCAGTACTTCCGGCCATTGAGCACGTATTCGTCGCCGTCCCGGATCGCCGTCACGCCGATCCCCACGGGATGCGGGAGCGGCGTGTCGAAGTTCGCCGTGCCACCGGGGGATCCCGCCGGCTCGGACACGGCGTACCCGACGATGTACTCGCCGGTCGGGTCGGAGGTCGCTGCGCGCAGATATCGGTCCTTCTGCTCCTCGTTGCCGTAGTACCAGACCGGCAACAGGCCCAGGCCATTCACCAGGACCGTGCATGCGAAGCCGGGATCGATCGCGCATATCTCCTCGGCTGCGATGATCAGCTCGACGTTCGACACTCCGCCGCCGCCGTACTCGCGCGGCACCATGCAGAAGGCGATCCCCGCGTGGTAGGCAGCGATGTATGCCTCCTTGGTGCGCTGGAACCCGCGCAGAGGATCGGGCTCGGCGTCCGCCTCCCGAACCACCGGCCCGAGCACGTTCTCGGCGAACTCGCGCGTGTTGAGTTGCAGCGTGCGCTGCTCGTTGGTGAGAGTGAAATCTATTGCCATTCGGATGAATCCCTCCTTTGTCGCGGGCGCCCGTGGCGACTATTGCACCCGCTTGAGAAGCGCGTTCAGGCAGGCAGCGAGGGTTGCGGGGGGGTTGCAGCTCCCGCTCGCCCG